>JAIVHE010000387.1 GCA_020201255.1 Desulfobacteraceae bacterium | reverse complement strand
GCGGTAAGGATTGTATATCATTTCAATACAGGGAGTTGCAAAAAATGGAAATATTGCAGTTTGACTGGCAGCTTATCTGGTTTCACTCTTATCATCTTTTATGAGCCTGATCACAAAAAATAGTGGAAAAATGGAAGATAATTTGCAAGATATGTCAGGTTTAGGGCAGAAGCTCCCCTGATTATCACGCAAATAATTTCAAGAGCTCCTGCCCATTAACCCATAGACGGGCAGGAACTATGTTAACAGAAGCACTCCAAAAGAAAAATCTTTTTTATCATCTCTATCTCATCGACAAGGCAAGCGCTGAATTTTATCGACAGCAGCCCTGCCCACACTGTGGCGGTCCGTTATATTTTGGCAATTATCTCCGCAAACCACGGGGTGAACCTGAAGACACCCCGGAAGAATATTTGCTTCAGTTCAGCCTTTGCTGCGGTATAGAAGGCTGTCGTCGTCGACTGACACCGCCGTCCTGCCGTTTTCTGGGACGAAAGGTATATTGGTTTCCTGTACTTGTAAGTGTTGTTTCTGACTGGCAAAATGGCTTTTTTGGAAACCGCTTTATGGGTCTGGTTTTTGAGACTGGGATCTCCCGGCATACACTGAAACGGTGGGTGCAGTATTTTAAGGACACCTTCCCGGCAAGCAGTTTATGGCGAAAGCTTCGGGGGCAGGTGCCTGCCTGTGTGAGCGACACACACCTGCCATCAAGCCTTGTCAACTTTTATTTGACACTGAAGACCAATGCAGCCAAAGCGTTGATCGCCAGCCTGACTTTTCTATCGGGCAGGTCTTGCAGCCACTCTAAAATCAGGGCTGGATAATCCTGCGCAGAGGATGACCATCGACTTCAAAAATCATATGGGTTTATGCTGGTTCCGGATTATATCCACGTTATAACCATTTTTTTTAACCCGGAAAAAGAAAGGAACCAGACGTATGAGCGTTAAATCTCAGAGTCCTGCAGATCCATGGGCTCTATTTCGATTTTCTGTTGTCGGTGGCTTGCTGGCCAGACCTCCGGCAAAAGGAGAGTTGCGGAATGCGCTTGAAAAACTCTCCCGGCGACTTTATCCCCACCCCATTACAAATGAATTAACCCATTTTCATTTTTCAACAATTGAAAGCTGGTATTACAAGGCAAAGAACGCCGAGGATCCGATCCTGACACTGGGCCGGAAAGTCCGTTCAGATCTGGGCAGATCAACCGCCATGTCTCCGGACATCATCCGCCTGCTGGGCAAACAGTACACGACATATCCAAAATGGAGCTATAAACTTCATGCGGATAATCTGGCCGCCGAGATAGCCGAACGCGGTCTCTCCGATACACTGCCATCCTATGCCTCTGTCAGGCGGCGTATGGTTGAACGGGGATGGCAGAAAAAAGCATCCTGCAGACAAAATCAGACATCCGGCCGGCAGGCTGCTTCACTGCGATTTGAGAATTATGAAGTCCGCAGCTATGAAGCCGAACATGCCCACGAACTGTGGCATCTTGATTTTCATGAATGCAGCCGGCGTGTGGTTGATGCATCGGGACACTGGCATACCCCCAAGGCATTATGCATTCTTGATGACCATTCTCGCCTGTGCTGTCATATCCAGTGGTATTTACACGAGACAGCCGAGATGTTAATCCATGGATTATCCCAGGCATTCTACAAACGGGGACTGCCCCGCTCCCTGATGACCGATAACGGATCTGCCATGATTGCCCATGAGAGCCGCAACGGGCTTGCACGATTTGGTATCAGCCATGAGACAACCCTGCCGTATTCGCCTTATCAGAACGGGAAGCAGGAGAGCTTCTGGGGTCAACTGGAAGGCCGCCTGCTTGCCATGATGGTCCGTATCGATTCTTTGACCCTTGATTATCTGAATACAGCCACTCAGGCATGGATAGAGATGGAGTATAATAAAAAACGCCATGATGAGATCGGTATGACCCCTATCCAGCGCATGCTTGAGAGCAGGGATGTGTCGCGCCCGGCACCAACGTCGGAAGATGTACAATTTTACTTTACTGTGTGTGAATCCAGAAAACAGCGCCAGTCTGACGGAACGGTCTCCATCAACGGAGTCCGGTTTGAAATTCCTTTTCGGTTCAATCATATAAAGCGGCTGCATCTATGCTTTTGTTCCTGGGATAAATCCATTGCCTGGTTGGTAGATCACCGAACAGGGGCTAAACTGGCGGCTGTTTATCCCCAGGATAAAATAAGCAATGCCTCAGGATACCGGCGGGTAAAATCCATACCTGAAGCCATCAAGCCGTTGGATGAGCCTTTGAAAGAGCTGGAACCGGCCCTGCTCAGAAAGATTCTCTCGGACTATGCACAAACCGGAATGCCGGCTGCCTATCTTCCTAAAACATGAAAGGAACATCATGAAAAATGCAAAACAATTATTGGCCTATTATGGCTTGAAATGGAACCCGTTCAGGCCCGACATCCCCGTTGATTCGTTGTGGCGATCTGCCCGGATGGAGCATTTTGTTTTTCGCCTTGAAAATATGACCATGAACGGAGGGTTTGCCCTGATCAGCGGTGACCCTGGTCTCGGCAAATCCAAAACACTTCAGATGATCGCCCATCAGTTCGGCAGACTCGATGAAGTGATTGTTGGTGTCATGGAACGGCCCCAGAGCAGCGCTGCAGATTTTTATCGTGAAATGGGCACATTATTCGGTGTCAATTTGAGTCCTGCCAACAGATACGGCGGGTTCAAAGATCTTCGGGAGCGATGGAAAAATCATATTAAAACAACTTTGTTCAGGCCGGTTCTTCTCATTGATGAAGCCCAGGAGATGGTTACCGGGTGCCTGAATGAACTCCGGCTCCTCAACAGTACGGATTTTGACTCCCGAAATCTTTTAACCACGGTTCTGTGTGGTGACAGCCGGTTGCCGGAACGGTTCAGGACAAGCGCCCTGGTAGCCCTGGGAAGCCGGATACAGAACCGGCTGAAACTCGAACCTTACACCCGGGAAGAGTTGCTTGATTATATGACGTACAGTCTGAACCAGGCAGGTGCACCGCAACTGATGACCAAATCCCTGATAACGGCCCTTGTTGAACATTGCGCCGGCAACCTGAGGGTTCTCAATAATATGGCGGCAGAGCTGCTTGCAATGGGGCTCAAAAAAGAGTTGTCCCAATTGGATGAAAAGCTTTTCATAGAGATTTTTTCTTTTAAACCGTCCCCGAAATCTACTTGAGGAATCAACCATGTGTCATGAAGAGATGGAACTTTTATTTGAAGAAATAACAGCTCAGCTTGAGCAGATTGTCCTTAACATTGTTCTCTCAAGCCTCAAAACCATTAATGAAGATCATGCTCGACATAACCTATGGGAACAACCAGTGAGCCCGGATGCTCCCACTGAAAGATCAACTCATCCATTTTAGCCAGTCGGGCGGAAGTGCAAAAAAGCACTTCCGCCATCCACCATGGAAACCATCTTCTGGAAAATCAAAAAATTCTTCAAAGGTCATGCACAGTTAGCCGTACTGGATGAGAAAGCAGGTCGATGGTTTGTCCGTTCCGATCCAAAATCCATCCCCTATCTGAAAGCGGAAAATGCCAATGGACGACATATTCTTATTAAACCGGATCGTACTGTCGAACCCTTTTATCTGCTGGTGGATGATCTGAACTCCCATTTACTGGGCCGGCATCATAAAGCAGCTGCAGCCTTTAAGGCCGGGAGAATGGTTGTAGAAACTTCTCCAGGAAATTATCAGGTCTGGATACACGCGTTACGGCCATTGGATCTTATGGAAAAGAGATATTGGTTGAAAAAAATGAACAACGACCCCGGCGCGGATCCTAATAACAGATGGGGGCGTTGCCCGGGGTTCAGAAATCGAAAACAAAAACATAAAAGTCCATCAGGGCAATATCCTCTGGCAAAACTGATCTGGGTGGACTGGAAGTATACTGCTGATATCCCGAAAATTATTGCTGAAGATGGCAACAGGATCGTTCTTCCCCATCAACCCCGGGGGGGAGTGTGTCAATCCAGACCCCTTGCCCGTTCCAGTTATAACCGAGCCGATGAGTCTGCCACTGATTTTGCTTATGCGCTGGCACTTTATCGCAAAGGTCTTGATGAATCAGAGATTATGAAGCGAATCTGTTTTGAAAGACAGGACTGGAAAAATCATACCGGTTCATGCAGACAGGAAAAGTACCTCGTTCGAACCTTGGCAAAGGTCCGAAAAATAATTGGGTAGGCTCGTTGAGCATACTTCACTATTATGTCCCTGATTTATCGTGATCTGCTCTCCATGGATTATCGTGATTCCTCTCA
>JAIVHE010000386.1 GCA_020201255.1 Desulfobacteraceae bacterium | reverse complement strand
TCCGTGTCTTCCCAGCTGAGCGGGTTGATCCATCGCAAAAGCGAAGGCAATCCTTTATATATAGAGGAACTGATCCGCGTCCTGATCAGCCATGACCTGCTGGAAAAAAACCCGGTCACGGGTGGATGCGCAGATTGCGGTGGCGGAAAAACATATTCTTTGATTGATCATGGGAAGGAATATTCCCGTGAATTTGAGCACGGCAATGATAATGCCGGCAATGGTCAGGGTCAGGCCGAATGACTGTTCTTGTAAAAAATCTCTGTGTATCTCTGTGGTGAAATAGGAACGTGTTATGTAACCACAGAGAACACAGAGGTACACAGAGAGGGAGGTTACTCAGCAGATTCGGTTTCAGATGCCAGATCTTTCATGGTCTTTCTGAAATCTTCAATGTCTTTGTCTTAGAAGTCAGCGGAACTGCAAAAATTCTTCAATCGTAAGATCGATATCTTTTGTAATTTGTCTGAGCAAAACTGGTGACAGGTCTCTTCCTTTATGAAATGGTACTGTCGTACCTCTGCCATCAGGATGTCTGTATTGTTTATGTGAACCTTTTTGTCTGATTTCTTTAAATCCAAGCTTTATGAGAATGGAAGCCACTTTTTGAGGATTTAAAATGGGTATGTTGCCCATAATCAGGTTACCATAACATTTTGGGTGCCGAAAAACTCACCATCTATATCAGGCTCGCCATCTTCAAGAAGCATTTCAATAACTTCTTGTAAATTGATGTTTAATTCGTCTAAAGTTTCACCTTGAGAATGAGCGCCTGGAAATCCCGGTATAAATCCTACGTATAGACCTGTTTCTTTACATTTTTCAATGATTGCTGTAAAAGTTCTCATTGCGGATTTGCGACTCCTTGTTCTTCATTTCTTTGTAAGAATAATTGATTTTTACAAAACATATTGTAACAAGATCTTACATTTTTTCAATCTTTTTTACGCGTCATATCAATTCGCGGCAAAAGCGGTTCGGTCATCTGTTCCAGGGACGATATAAAGCGATTCTTATCGACAAAGACAACTATTTGCTTGAACTTGTCAGATACATTCATTGTAATCCGATCAGGGCAAAAATCTGTCAGGCTGCCCATCGTGATCCCGCTGTTGATCTGTCATGCCAGGCAGGAATGGCTGGAAGATACGGTGCGGCTGGCTTCGTTGCTGTCAGGCCCGGTGGATGACCTTGCCGGGTACATCCCGGATTCCGAGTTAGAGTAACACTTCTAGACCTTTATGTTCCAGCAGGTAGAGGAGCTTCTGGGTGGGGCCGCTCGGATGCTTGCTCCCGGTCTCCCATTGGCGAACGGCGGAGGTGCTGGTATTCAGCAGTGAGGCCAGCACTGCCTGACTGATTTTATATCTGTCCCGCAGTGAACGGATTTTCTTGCTATCATAATCGGAGATAGGCTCCAGGCACAGGGCATCATATTGGCGCATTTTCCGTTGGTCAATAAATCCCAGACGGTTAAGGCCCAATGCTGTTTCGTGAACAGCTTCCAAAATATTACTTTTCGTTTTCATGACAAATCTCCTGAACTTCATCCTTCTGGCATGCTAAATCCAGTGCAGTGGCGGACATGGACAGCAAATCGTCTGCCAGAAGTTTCAGTGCTTCTTTTTCTTCGCTGTTAATATTGCTGCGTGCGTTTTTTTGAAAACCAAATACAAAAAACCAGCGATCATTTTTATTGGTCGCCAAAACTGTTCTGGCTCCACCACGTTTTCCCCTGTCTGCAATACCGACCCTTTTCTTTATGATGCCGCCACCAAGATCCGCATCTATGAGGCCATGTATCATTTCCAGCACAGCATCGCATAATGCCTTTTCAGTTAGTTCCGTCTTACGCATCCAGCGGCTGAAGAAGCGGGTTTTAAATACTCTGTCATGGCTTTTTATATAACACTATGTGTATTACTTTTCAAGAAAAATCAATCGGCAACATTGATTTCAGTAGTATGCTGTTGGGATCGAATTCCTTACCGATTGTAAGCGATGCAGTCCCTCCCAAGCGAAAGAAAGCATGTTACCGTCGTGTTCACGGATCTTTCCGGATATACCGCCATGACCGAACGGCTGGATCTGGAAGAGGGGCTGATCTGTTTGGAGATGGGCAGATGTCTTCAGGACATCGGCCATCTGGAAAGCGCCAAAAGGATCTTTGAAACAATCAACGCAACGGCTGCGTTGTCACGGGTGGATGCGCAGATTGCGGTGGTGGAAAAACATATCCATTGACCCGATCAACTATACCGGATGAAATTTAATCTGTCATGCCAGGCAGGAGTGGCCGGAAGATACTGTGCGGCTGACATTGCAGCTGTCTGGCTTGGTGGGAGACCTTGATTCAGTGATGGCCGTGGAATGACCATTGATTGACAGCTACTGTTCGAGGTGATATTCTTGATATAAATGCAATGCAATACAACTCAAAAAGAAGATTTGTTCATGACAAAAACCATCACAGTAAGGCAGGTCATAAAAATTCGTAATCGCCAACTTCATTTAACGCTTCCGGAAGGATTTGATTATGAAGAAGTGGAGGTTATAGTTATGCCAACGTCAAGACAGGATGAGAATATTACATTTTGGGAAGCATCAGATATCGATAAGGTTGGAGGGATTGGACAGTCCTCTGCCTCTTTTCCTGAAGATGACGAGGATTATTCTGAATGGTAGGCAGAATCTATTTGGCAAAAATATATTTCACTGATCTGTCCGAGTATAAAATCAGACCAGTGGTTGTTATTCGAGAATATGGTGATGACAGTGTATGTCTACCGTTGACAAGCAATTTGGAGCATGATGGGATTGCCGGATAAAATTTCACCATGACAGACAGGAAAAATAGTTGAGGCAAATAAGTATTTTTCATAAAAAAATCAAAATATAATCAAATTTCATAGACAATAACCGTTTTTCATGGCAATATGGATTCAGTTGTAAACATAAGAATTCATAAATATGACAATTTATAATCAAAATTCACAAAATATAACTATTTTTCATGATTTGCCTTCTAAAGGGAATAGTTTTGCTGGATATTCCGCTCTGATTTCAGCACATGATCTGAAAGTGCCTGCTCCTGATTATCTTTGTGCCATAGGTGTAAAGCACAAAAAATATGATATGGGACGCTGGCGTATTTTCACGCCGCGCCATAAGCCAGAGGATACACTTTTTGGGCATTTAATCTTTGCTTTGAAGTATGAAGGAATTGATCTTGCAACCCTCAATGCCTTATTTCAAGAGGTTGCGGCCGAAGAAATTCAAAAAATTATTTGTTCGGAACCAACGGGGAGCTACAGCCGTCGATTGTGGTTCTTGTGGGAGTGGTTACGTGAGGAACAACTGGATATTGAAGATGCAACAACAGGGAACTTTGTTCCGCTTATCAATCATAAACTGCAATATGAAGGGAAATCATATCCGTCCAAACGTCATCGGGTTCGCAACAATCTGCCGGGGACGCGCAATTTTTGCCCGTTGATCCGAAAGACAGAAAAGCTTGAACAATATATTGCCAGGAACCTTTCAGAAACATCGATAAGAAATATCGGCCACATCCATCCCGATCTTTTAAGCAGGGCTGCTGCATTTCTGTTGCTCAAAGACTCAAAAGCATCTTACACAATTGAAGGGGAAACGCCTCCTCATAACAGGATAGAGAGATGGGGAAGGGCTATAGGTGAGGCAGGACAGCGAAAACTCAGCATTGCAGAACTGACGTATCTGCAACAAATCGTTATTGAAGATCATCGGTTTATAAAAGCAGGTTTACGCAAAGAAGGCGGTTTTGTTGGAGAACATGACCGCAGCACGGGAATGCCAATGCCTGTTCATATTTCTGCGCGTAGGGAAGATTTGAATATTCTGCTTTCTGGGTTTATAGAGACGTACGATTTGCTTTGTGAGGATGATTTTGACGCTGTTTTGCTGGCCACTTTACTTGCCTTTGGTTTTGTGTTTATTCACCCATTTGAGGACGGTAACGGCCGGATTCACCGTTATTTATTTCATCACATTCTTGCTGAAAAAGGCTTTGTTCCAAAAGGGTTAATCTTTCCAGTATCAGCAGTCATTTTGGAGAGGATCGAAGAATATAAAAAAATATTGGAGCATTTTTCAAAACCGCGGCTTGATTTGATCGAATGGAGACCTACTGAAAAGAATAATGTTGAGGTGCTGAACGAAACCATAGATTTGTATCGCTATTTTGATGTAACAAAACAGACTGAATTTTTCTTTGAATGCGTTGAGGAAACTGTGAATAAAACACTGCCTGAGGAGGTTGAATATTTAAAAAAGTATGACATTCTCAACAACTTCATCAAAAACTATATCGATATGCCGGATAAACTTGTTGATTTGCTTATACGGTTTCTTGTCCAAAATGGTGGTGCGTTTTCAAAACGTGCACGGGAAAGAGAATTTGAAAAGTTGACTGATCGTGAAATTCGGGCAATCGAACATAAATATGCTGAGATTTTTGCCTGATCCGGCTTTGAAAGCCGCATAAAATAACCCAGTTCGGGCAGAACATGGGGTACGGCACGTTTCTGGATCTGCTGAATGACCATCTGTCGGTGTTGGTTAATTTTATAATGCCATGGGTGCTTTCATCTCTTCATCTCAAAAGCGTCTTTGGCTAAATTGTGTCAATTAATTTCAGGCAGAGCGGGAAGTGATTGCTGATTGGATAAGCATGGATTTATATTTTTTCTTGAAGTAGGTTTTTCCAGTATTGAAGGCTTTCAACCGCAAATTTCCACTTCATCCAGTCATTTTCCATCTCATATGAAGCTGTCTGCTTTTGAACGTCATCATTGAACTTATTGAAATTAATTTTATATTTTTTTTCCAGATACTCTATTTCCATTCTAAACTCGGAGATCTGCTGTTTAGCCAACAATAATGACATTTCGTCCAGCAGTCGTTTTTTTGAAATATGTAAACTGGAAAATATTTTTTCCTGAACCTGTTCCATTGTCATTTCTCCATTGAAAATGCGTTTCAAAAATAAACCAACTCATTGAATTATTGATTGCATTTTAACTTTTACAAAAATTTAGGTCAAGTCAAATAAGTAATGGGGTCATGAAGAACCATGTCCATCTGGCCATTCAGGTTGGAGAAACTCCGCTTTCCCAAATAATGCAAAATGTAAGCTTTCGGTATACGCGTCATATCAATTCGCGGCAAAAGCGGTTCGGTCATCTGTTCCAGGGACGATATAAAGCGATTCTTATCGACAAAGACAAC
>JAIVHE010000079.1 GCA_020201255.1 Desulfobacteraceae bacterium | reverse complement strand
TCAGTACTCAGTACTCAGTACTCAGCTAACAGATAACCGCTAATAGCTTTCATGCTTTGTTGTGCCCGCCAGGGCATAGGAATTATTAAAAAAATGAAAAAAAACATTTTTTTGTAACCGAAGTGTAACCTGTACCCGATTATTGTAACAATCACGGTCAACAGCCGGCATCAAATAAGATAATAACCAGCTGTTGTAACCTGATCAACTGCATTTCAACGGCCGTCTCTAAATACCGCCAAATGCTGTTATCCCGGCCTGTTTTTTAACAAAGGAGGGGGAGGATGAAACTATTTTTCAGGATAAAAAAAATTTTTCAAACCATCACCAATCATTTGAAAAAAGAATCCCTAAAACGAAATCTTACGATTCTGGAAGAAATAAAACAGACCAGGAGGTATATATGATGGAAAAATGTGTTCACTGTCATAAGATCCGAAATGACAAAAAAATCTGGAAAAGTGTCACTGCCAGGTATCATGAAGTTGAAATTCGTCATTCTGTCTGCCCGCAATGTTATGCATTGCCTTTTCCCAGGTTCTACAGGCTTTATGAGGATTCATCCTACGTGCGCCCTCACAGTACCGGAATCTCTGATAAGCCGCGATTACATCTCACGCAGAACAACCAGACTTTTGTGAATATTTGACCTGTAAAGGCTGTTCCTGAAAAAACCATTGACATTGGATCTGTGAGAAGTATAGGATAGAATGAATTATGCGTGAGGCAATGGGCGCGCATATGTTTTTAGATTATACAGGATATATCAGCCGCCGGGTAAATTTCTGCACAATGTTCTTTCTTTTCTGAATCAGAATCTCCCAACCTGGGCATATCAGATGCAACAACCATGTGGAAAAACCAATGGATACCAGACTGGGTCTGCAAAAAGAATTCTTTCCGGTAAAGCTCTCACGTCCCAGATTACAACCGACCTGCCCCAGAACCCGTCTGTTTACAATACTGACAGAATCTGTGGGGACATGTGCTTTATGGATCTGCGGACCTGCAGGATCAGGCAAAACCACGCTTATTAACAGTTTTCTCTATTCAACAGACATTCCCTGCATCTGGTATGGTGTTGATAGGACAGATAATGATATTGCCTCTTTTTTTTACTATATGGGCAAAGCATGGAAAAAAATTTCATCTGATACCGCTTCATCTCTCCCATTTTTTACCCAGGAATTCTTTTCAAAAACTTCAGTTTTCACAAACCGGTTTTTCAACCTGTTTTCACAGCATGTACCCCATCCCCTTGCCCTTGTTCTGGACAACTATCAGGCAGCAGGAGAAGACGACCGGCTCCATCAAGTGCTGTGCAACGCCATAGACATACTGCAGGACAAAGTCAGCGTCATCATCTGCAGCCGGTCGGAGCCGCCTGCTGTATTTGCCCGTGCAAGGGCAAACCGTACCCTGCGCATGCTGAACTGGCATCATTTGCAATTTCAAAAAAAAGAGGTCAAAGAAGTCATCCACTATATCACAGGCACCACATATCCGAATACCGTCATTTCAGATCTGCACCAAAAAACCGATGGCTGGATTGCCGGGCTGCTGCTGGTTTTGCTGAAAAAAGAAACCAATGATGATATGGAACCACACCTGCGTGTTCAACAGACCCCGGAAGAAATATTTGATTATCTTGGTACAACCATTTTTGACAACCTTGAACCTGAGATCCAGAAAATTCTTGTAAAATTATCGTATCTTTCCCGGATTTCCCTGCATGCCGCCCAGACTCTGGGAGGAAAACTGGCATGCCGTGTACTTGAAGTCCTGATCCAAAAAAACGGATTCACCTTTGTCTCTATGAACAGTCCTCCTGAATACCATTTTCATCCGCTGTTCCAGGAATTCCTTCAAAAAAAGGCCCCCTTGTTTTTCTCCTTGTCCGAACATGATGAACTCTTGCTACAAACGGCGTCCATTCTCGCAGAAGAGGGGAAAACAGAGGATGCCATCACTTTATATATCCGCTCCCAGAACTTCATGAAAGCAATGCATCTGATTCTTGATAAGGCACCCATACTGGTATCCCAGGGGCGTGTACAAACAATAGAGGCATGGATTAATACCTTTCCCCATGACATGTTTATAACTAACCCATGGCTTATTTTCTGGAAAGGCGCTTGCACAATTCCCACCGCTCCTGAACAGGCAAAATGTCTGTTCCAGAAAGCACTCGATATATTTGAAGCACAATCAGATCCAGCAGGATGCTTTATGTCTTTGTCCGGCATACTGGATGCCATCACATTTCAGTTCAATGTTTTCCAGGAAATGGACCATTACTTTGAAAAATGCCGGGCATTTGAAGCGCGTTTCGGTTTCTTTGGCCCCCCTGAAGTGATTTTGAGGCTCACCGCTTCCATGCTGAATGCACTGGTTTTGAGATGTCCTGATTCCCAGGACACAAAAAAATGGAGTGAGCGGGGCTGGCAGGTGCTCCATATGACAAAAGATGTGAATCTCACCCTCCAGATTTTTTCTCCGCTTATTATTTTGCGGATAATGAAGGGAAACCTCTTTGCAGCTGACCATCTTCTCCAAGTGTTTAAAAAGGTAAGCCATAAAAAAGCATCTCCTCTTTCTTATATTGTATTTCAGGATTTGAAATCATTTCATGCATGGCTCAGTGGCGATTTCCAGACAGGATTAACCGCTGCCCGCCAGGCCATGGCCATTGAAAAGGAAACCGGAATTTCCCTTATTTTTTTACCGCTCCGGGTCCATGCAGCCGCTTCAGCAATAGGACTTGGCAGGTATGATAGCGCCAGGAAACTGTTAGAAGAAGTGACACCGTTTCTTGATCATCAAGGGCTTTGGAACCAGAGCCTGTATCATAATGTTTTTTTCTGGTTGAATCTGGTGACAGAAAATTTCGCAGAGTGCAGATACCATGCAAAGGCATTTTTTGAAAAAGGAACACAGACGGGAAACAGGATGCTGCTCACAAGTGCGTATCTGTCCATGACAAAAATGTTCTATGCCTTCGGTGAAAGACAAAAGGCAGAAATGCATCTGAAAAAATGTTTTCATTTCTGCAGCCGGTATGGCACCATCCAGGATAAATTCATGGCACTTCTCACTTTGGCCATTTTTTTTCTGGACAAACAGGCAGATACCCGGGCGGAGAAACCCCTTAGAAAAGCCCTTTATCTGGGCAGAATATGGAACTATCGGTATGGTTTTTTCTGGATCCCCAAAGAGATGGCCCGGGTATTTTCTTATGCCCTGAAAAATGACATTGAAGTAAAATATGTACGTACGCTCATCAGAGATCATAATTTGATACCTGCAATCCCACCACTGGATATCCCGAACTGGCCATGGCCCATACGCATCTCTTCCTTTGGCGGTTTAAAAATTTATGTGGGAGAGAACCTCCTGCAGTTTTCTCGAAAAGCCCAGCAAAAACCCATGACAATTCTCAAATACATGATGGCAAAAGGCGGTACACATGTTCCGGAACATGCCCTTTTGGATGCACTGTGGCCGGACAGTGACGGTGATGCTGCCTGTAATGCCTTTAAAATCACCCTGCACCGTCTCAGAAAACTGCTTCAAAGCAAAAAAGCGATTTATCACAAACAGGGGAGACTTGCATTTAATGCGTTCACTGTCTGGACAGATACCCTTTCCTTTGCATCCTGCTGTTCCAGAGTGAACAAGGAACTTGAGGAACAGGATGGTGTGGAAACTGCGTTGCAATTGTTAAATGAACTGCTTTTGCTGTACCGCGGTCCATTTCTTCCTGAAGAACAGGCTTCCTGGGTGATTCCGGAACGTGAAAAATTGAGATTTAAGTTTTTGGACGCCATCCAGAAAATTGCGGATATTCTGGAGCAAGAGGGCCAGTGGCAAAAAGCAATTCACTGCTGCAGACAGGCCCTTGAGATTGACCCCTTGCTGGAAGCCTTATACCCGAGACTCATGCAGACCTATGTAAGCATGGGCAGAAAAACAGAAGCCCTTGGTCTCTACAGACAATGCAAAGTGATATTGCAGGCTGAACTGGGCGTCTCCCCGCCGGAAAAAATGCAGCTTCTGAAACAGGCATTGTAGCAGGCACAGACCATGCATTTGGGGGTGGATAAAAGGGGAAAGTATCAGCGGAGGTGCCCTTGATAAAGATGGCTCTGATACCTTCCCCATATCCGGACAAAAAAATGTGCAGCAAAATCATGCCCTTGCGTCTGCCAATATCAATATGGCGAAGCATGCCTCACGTCCACCAGGGCTTTTTCCAAAAGCCATCCCTCTGGGTGGGATTCCGGTGCGGATTTGAGTACCATGGCCTGATCTTCGCCTGAAAGC
>JAIVHE010000385.1 GCA_020201255.1 Desulfobacteraceae bacterium | reverse complement strand
TGGTACTGGCGCCAGAAGGCAGGATCATTTCGGGCATTTTCAAAGGCCGCTGCCAGTTCATCAAAAGTGGGAACCAGGATTTCCGGCAGAAACGCGCCGCCAAAAGGGCCGTAATAACCGCGGTGTTTCATGGTGTGGTCTTCCTTGAGGCAAAAAGGTGAAAAAAATGGGTGAAGGTCATGCCGGGCTCCCGATGGTCTGGGAAAAAGCAAAATGGTCGGTTCTGCAGTGCAGCACCGCATACACGGCTTTCGGGGCCCGGGGAAAATTCAGTTCCCGGAAGACCCTGAGAACGGGTGTATTTGGCAGCAGATCCAGCAATTGTGCTGTTGCCGGATCCGGTACAGCCACAGTAAAGGTCTGGGTGCCGTTTTCCGGGACCAGGTGATACCGGTCTGCCACCAGTTTTGACAAAGATTGTGTACTGACATCCATGCGGTCCAGGTTTCGAAAAAGTTCCGGGTCCAGAAAAATATCTTCTTTGAGTACCGGTGTTCCTTCTGCTTTGATCACCCGGGACAGGAAAAATGCGGATGATTCATTAAACGGATTGTCCGGCTGTTTTGTCACCGGCACCAGGGATACCGGACGCAGGGATATTTTTTGTATGTCAATTCCGTGGGTGAGAAATGCCCGGGAGGTGCCGCCCAGAGAAAACAGATCTACGCTTGGCGGCGGTGGCATCACAAAGCTGCCGGCTCCCCGCCTGCGCTGGATCAGTTTTTTTTGCACCAACACGTCCATGGCCTGGCGCACAGTGGGACGGCCGATACCGTATTGCTTTGCCATGGCAATTTCAGAGGGAATGTTCTCACCGGGCCGGTACGCACCGGATTTTATCCGGTCCGTGACAATCTCAGCCAGCTGGTGGTACAAAGGAATCGGGGAGTCGGGGTTGAGCATGGTATCCTCATAATCTGGTTGTTTGACCGGTACCTTAAAAGAGATTTGTCAAGTTGTCAAGACATATTTATATGTATGGCAAAGTAACTGCAGGGAAAAGCAGCGTTACATATATTTATATTGACAGTTTGAAAAAAGAAAACGTCATTTCCATTGCGTATGCACAGGATACTGGTTAATCAGCTGATCAGGTGTCAGCAGGCACATGCCCTGAACAATTGCCTGGCAAATGAGAATACGGTCAAACGGGTCCCTGTGAAGATCCGGGAGTTTGGGCAGATACAACGTCGCTTGTTCATCCAGCAGGAGACAGTCAATACCGTGTTGTTCCCTTTTTCGGGGGATATACTGGTCCGGGGAAATTGGCAGCGGGAGTTTCCCCAGTTTATATTTTACGGCAATTTCCCAGGTTGATACCACACTGAGGAAAACCTCATTTTCCGAAGCACCAAAAAGCGTTTTTGCTTTGGAAGAAAGTCTGGCATCATCTGTAATGATCCAAAGAAAGGTACAGGTATCCAAAAGGATTTTCACTCAGTTTCACCATCAAAGTCTGCCAACATCTCTTCGGGCAATGGATCGAAAAAAGATTCCGGCACTGTAAAATCTTCTTTGGCCAAGCCTATGGGGCGTTGTGATTTTACGTTCTTGGAGGGAATGCCTCTGATCTCGGCAACAGGAACATTGCGTTTGCACAAAATGATCACTTCCCCTTTTGCCAGTTTTTCAAGATAGCGGGACAAGTGCGTTTTTGCCTCATGTATATTCAATGTAATCATGATTCATTAATAAACCATAAACTGAACCATGTCAAGGACCCTTTCCTATTGATCAACTCTGGATTTCTGTTGAATTTTGTCACTAAATCAAGTGGGTGCGGGGGATGCTGCTCAGTCGATCAGGGCTTTTTCCAGCCGGTCCACCATGAAATCCATTTCCGCATCATTGATCACCAAAGGCGGGGAGATGCGGATGGTGTGTCCATGGCTGTCATTGACCACCAGACCCAGTTTCAGCAGTTTGTGGCAAAAATCCATGGCATTTCCTTCTTTCACCTCAATGCCGATGAAAAGCCCTTTGCCCCGGACTTCCTTCACATGGGGGGACCGCTTCCCGATCGCCTGGATACGTTTTTTAAGGATTTCGCCTTTTTTTGCGGCCTGCTCCGCCAGTTTTTCCTCTTCAAACACCTTGAGAGATGCGGTACCGGCAACACATGCCAGAGGATAGCCCCCGAAGGTGGAGCCGTCAGATCCTTTGGAAAAAATCATGTCCATGAGTTTGGCATTGGTAATGAAAACAGACAGCGGCACTAAACCACCGGAAAGGGCTTTGCCCAGTATCACGCCGTCCGGTACAATGTTTTCGTGCTCAAAGCAGAATTTTTTGCCGGTTCTGCCCATGCCTACCTGGATTTCATCTGCCATCAGCAGCAGGTCATTGTCATCGCACAGGGTGCGCAGGCCTGCCAGAAACCCTTTGGGCGGAATGAGCATACCCCCTTCTCCCTGGAACGGCTCCACCAGAATGCCGCAGGTGTTGGGGGTGATGGCATCTTTCACTGCTTCAATATTGCCGAATTCCACAGAAACAAACCCCGGTGTCAAGGGGCCGAATCCTTCATAATTTTTTTTCTTGGAAGAAAAGGAGACCACGGAAATGGTTCGGCCGTGGAAATTGTTGTTGAACACAATGATCTCCTGTTTGCCGTCAGGGATTCCTTTTTGCTTGAATCCGTAGTAGCGCATGGCTTTGATGGCGGTCTCCACTGACTCCACTCCGCCGTTTTTGGGCAGCACCTTGTTGCCGTGATTGCCGAATCGCGGGGCCATCTGGGGAGCAAATTTTGCCGCTTCAGACAGAAAAATGCCCAGCGGATCGGTAAATACCACATTGGACAGCACAGAGGCATAATTGCCGATCAGCGCGTCCATCAAAGCATTGGTGATGGTGGGGTGATGATGGCCGGGATTGGCCGCAGAATAGGCTGCCAGGCAGTCCAGGTATTTGTTGCCTTTGTCGTCGGTGAGCCAGCAGCCCCTGGCGTGCCGGACCACCACTTGAATGCGCTCATAATGGTGGGCACCGAAATCATTTTCCATATGAAAGATGGTATCGTCGGTTTTATCGGAAAACCCGGTGAAATCCTGTAATTTTTTCATGGGGGTCATGGCGGTCTCCTTAGTTGTCCTTTTTAATGAGTTGATATAATTGTTTTTCTTCGTGGGTCAGGCCCAGGTGCCGGTCCAGGGTTTTTTCCAGAAAACAGTGGTAGAAATCATGTCTGAGGCTGTCCCGGTTGGCAATCACAAACCAGGGGTTCCGGGTCCAGTTGATAGGGGAGTTGTCTTCGTTGTTCACTTCAAAAATGCCCACCAGGGCTTCGCTTTTGTCGGTGATGATGTCAAAGGAGCGGCCCCCGATGGTCTGGATGAGGTTCTGGTGCTCCGGATGGGTGACCTGGACGGCAAAGCGTTTCGGGATGTCGCCCATGGCGATGTAACGGATGGCAACGCCTTTGTTGTCCGCTTTGATCAGATCTTTGGACAGATGGCGGTCGGCTTCGGGAAACAACCGGGCATAGATCTCTTTTTGGGCGCCCTGAATCATGTGTCGGGCCTTTTCCATGACATTGTCATACCCGGTCAACGTCCAGATGAACTCCAGGTCATCTGTTCGGTCCGCCCGGGCGATTTCGGCTTCAAACGCCTGGATGTTGGACTCGAAGTCCCGCCGCAGCCGGCGCACCAGTTCATCCACGGGCAACGGGGCATACTGGCCCGTGTTGACCTCGATGACAAACCCTTTGGCGGCCAGACTCCGCAGCACATCATAAATCCGGGACCTGGCAATGCCCGAGATTTTGCTGAGCTGCGACCCGTTGGCCGGATGGGTCCCCACCAGGGCCATATAACAGGCGGCTTCGTATTGGGAAAATCCCAGATCCCTGAGTTTGGTCTTGTTTTTCACTGGCTGTTCCTGAACTGATTGTTATGTGATTCAATTAAAGTTGCTACCATAATAGCAACATATAGAAAGAGGTATCTAGTTGTCAAGTGTTTTATGGATCTGCACAGGTCGCTTTTTTTCACTGTGACTGACAAAGGGTTGCAGTATTGCATTTATCTGTTTTTTGAAACAGGGTGGCGCCATGTAACGTTACTGTTGGGCCCAAACCGTAACGATACCTGGAAAAACAGGGTATCCTTGAACCAAATTTATACCTGAAAATCATGTCAGTAAGGGTGGTTGCGCAAAATTTCAAATTATTTTGGCCGTTCTGGCATGAACCCTGCAGTGCTATATTCCCGGTGATCAGATCAAGTAATGGCATTTACTTACCTCCATCATCTGACCCACCGCCGGAAACCCGGAACCGCTTGATACCGCCAGGAGCGGTTTCGGGTTTCCGACCCATACA
>JAIVHE010000384.1 GCA_020201255.1 Desulfobacteraceae bacterium | reverse complement strand
TTTCATCTGCCGCAGAATACTGATAAGTTCATCAATTTCTTTGGGGGTCAGCACCGAGGTGGGTTCATCCAGGATCAGCAGGTCCGCCCCGTTCAGCAGCGCTTTTATGATCTCCACCCGCTGTTGTTCACCGGCGGACAGCTGCCAGATCTTTTTGTTGAGATCGATGGTGAAATTGAACTGACGGGAAAAGGATGCCACTTTTTCTTTGATTTGTATTTTCGGGAAAAAAAAGGGGGTGTCTTTATACCCTAAGGCGATGTTTTCAATAACCGAGTGGTTCTGGATCAGCATGAAGTGCTGGTGCACCATGCCGATGCCGGTAAGGATGGATTCCATGGGATTGGTGATCCGGACAGGTCGGCCGTTGATTTTGATCTGCCCTGCATCGGGCTGGTATAACCCGTAGAGAATATTCATCAACGTGGTCTTGCCGGCACCGTTTTCCCCCAGAAGTCCCAAAATTTCCCCGGATTCCACGGACAGATTGATATCATTGTTGGCATGGATGCCATGAAAGGATTTGCTGATGCCTTCCATTTCAAGGCGCTGTATTTTTTTCATAAGGGTGGCAGGGCAGCCGCCCCGGGATTCGGCATGTGCATGCACCCGGGACCGGCTGCCGGATTAAAATGTATATGAAAGCCGTCAGCCATCAGCTAAAAGCCATTAGCTAAAAGCCATCAGCTAAAAGCTAACCGCTAAAAGCTAACTGCTAAAAGCTAACCGCTAAAAGCTATGCCCGCCAGGGCAAGAGCTATTGAGGAATGGTACCTTCCACGTTATCCACATAGTACATGATGCTCAGCAGATCTTCTTTGGAAGCCCGTTCCCCATCTTTGATCTGAAGGGTGCCTTTGTTGTCATGGATGGGACCGGTAAAGGGGTCAAACACCTCCACTCCCTGCTTCATCTGATCATAGCGTTTCATCACCAGATCATAGGCGGAGATGTCACCAAATTCTTCGGTCTGGATCATGGCCTGTTTGAGGTCATCCACAAATTTGGGATTGACGGGATCGGTTTCATTGCCCCCCAGGATGGCGGCGCCCTCTTTGGCCAGCCACCATACATCCTCATTGTTCCAGTTGCCGGTGTATATATCTTCCAAAATTTTTACATACATCCCGCCCCAGTCCATGAGCTGGCCGGATACCACGGAATCTTCTCCATAGGGCTGCATGGCGGAATAATGGCTGAAGGTGTAGATCTGTTTGCCTTTTTCCGTGTGGGACTGTCCCACTTCGATGACCGCCGGGGTATCTTCGGTAAAAGCCAGGGTGTCACAGCCTTCGGCAATCAGGGACTCGGCCGCTTCACGGGCCTTGTCCGGTCCATACCAGGCATAGATCCATTTGACATGGACTTTGGCATCCGGATTGGCCGCCTTGATCCCTAAGGCATAGGCGTCAATGTGACGGATCAGCTCGGGAATGGGAAAGGCCGCCACATATCCGATCTTGTTGGTTTTGGTCAATGCGCCGGCCATGAGGCCGTTCAGATAATACATCTGATACAGGTCACCAAAGTAGGTGCCCACGTTTTCAGAGCGCTTGAATCCGGAGCAGTGCATGAACAGCTTGTCCGGATACCGGGTTCCCGCCTTGACAGTGGAATCCATGAACCCGAAACTGGTGGTGAATACCACATCACATTTCTGCTGCTGGATCAGGCGGTCAATGATACGGTCACTGTCGGATTCCGCCACTGATTCCACATACACCGTTTCCAGCCAGTCAAATTTTTCTTCTGCGGCTTTTCTGCCCAGATCATGGGCATGGGACCAGCCGTAATCTCCCACAGGCCCCACATAAATAAAACCGGCTTTGATTTTTTTGTCTTCCGCGCCAAAGGCACCTGCTGAAAATCCCAGTACAATCATGGAACAGATCAGCAGTAACAGTGTCCATTTTTTCATTCCAATAACTCCTTTTTACGTCGGGTGGTTAAAAAATATCAGGGCATACTACGATATTTGAGGGATTTCAGTCAACCTTTCATTTTGTTCCGGGATCAATGAAGGATCTGGCTCAAGAAGAATTTGGTTCGTTCATGCTGGGGGTTTTCAAAAAAATCAATCGGATTGTTTTCCTCTAAAATCATGCCGTCATCCATGAGCATGACCCGCTGGGCAACGGTTTTGGCAAACCCCATTTCATGGGACACCACGATCATGGTCATGCCTTCATCCGACAGCTGCACCATGACATCGAGCACCTCCTTGACCATTTCCGGGTCCAGGGCCGAGGTGGGTTCGTCAAAGAGCATGACCTTGGGTTTCATGCACAGGCTTCTGGCAATGGCCACCCGCTGCTGCTGCCCCCCGGACAGCTGGCCGGGAAATTTTTTGGCCTGTTCCGCGATCTTGACCTTTTCCAGGTAGAACATGGCGGTTTCTTCCGCCTCTTTTTTCGGGGTTTTGCGCACCCATATAGGTCCCAATGTCAGGTTTTCCAGGATGGTGAGGTGGGGAAACAGATTGAAATGCTGGAATACCATGCCCACTTCGGTTCTGATGGTTTCTATGTTTTTTAAATTATTGGTCAGCTCGATGCCGTCCACAATAATCCGGCCTTTCTGGTGTTCTTCCAGCCGGTTGATGCACCGGATCAAAGTGGATTTGCCCGATCCGGACGGTCCGCAGATAACAATTTTTTCTTTTATTTTGACTTCCAGGTTGATGTTTTTGAGCACATGAAAATCATCAAACCATTTGTTGAGGTCTTTGACTTGAATGATGGGCTCGGCTGCTTCGGTCATGTCTGGTGTGTCGGTCATTTCTGTTTCCTAAACGGTTTCTGTTAACTGCGTTGGTCTGTATCCAGTTCCCGTTCCAGTTTCCTGGAAAAATTGGACATGGAAAAACATCCCAGAAAATACATCAGGGCCACGAACAGATACATTTCAGTGGAAAACCCCATCCACTCCGGGTTCTGGATCACGGTTTTGGAGGTGAGCAAAAAATCGTACAAGGCAATGATTACCACAAGAGAGGTGTCTTTAAATGCAGACACCAGCACGCTCAGGGTAGGGGGGATGACAATTTTCAAGGCCTGGGGCAAAATGATCAGCCGCATGGTCTGGTAGTAATTGAGACCCAAAGAATCGGCAGCCTCATACTGGCCCCTGGACATGCCCTGCAGCCCCCCGCGCACCACCTCTGCCACATAGGCGGCGGTAAACAGGATAATGGCGGCCTGGGCCCGCAGAATTTTGTTGAAGGTCACCCCTTCGGGCAGAAACAAGGGAAATATGATGGAGGACATGAACAGCAGGCTGATCAGAGGCACCCCGCGGATCAGTTCGATATACCCGATGGACAGGTACCGGATCATGGGCATGTGGGAATCTCTGCCCAGGGCCAGCAGCACTCCCAGGGGATAGGCAGCGGCAAGACCGAATACCGACAGCAGCAGGGTCAATGGCAGCCCGCCCCATTTCATGCTGTCCACAGGGGTCAGCCCCAGGATGCCGCCTTTCATGAGGATGCCCATGGTCACCAGGCCGAGAATCCATGCATATCCTAAGGTTTTGGACCAGTACCGTTTGTTGTTGGAGAAAAAAAGCAGGGCAAACAACAGCATCATGGCTGCAAAAGGGCGCCAGTGAAGGTCATGGGGATAAAATCCGAAAATGATGAACCGCAGGTTCTTCAATACCACGGACCAGCAAGCCCCTTCGCATTCTTTACAGGCGGCACCGCCGGTGAACCACACCGAGTCGATGAATGCCCATTGAAAGAACGGGGGGACAAATTTGAGCAGAAATGCCAGGACAACCAGGGTGAGTATGGAGTTGAAAACCCCGTTGAACAGGTTTTCCTTGAGCCACCCCAGAAACCCCCGATGGACCACAGGGGGTTTCATCCGGTCAATGGCTTGTTTGTCAATGGCAACTAATCCCATGGCACTTATCTTTCCACTAATTTGGATTTTTTGTTGTACCAGTTCATGAAAACCGAAGTGGAAATGCTGAAAATCAGGTAGCATCCCATGATCATGGCCACCCCTTCAATGGACTGACCGGTCTGGTTGATGGTGGTATTGGCCACGGAGACAAAATCCGGAAATCCGATGGCAATGGCCAGAGAGGAGTTTTTGGTCAGATTGAGCATCTGACTGGTCAAGGGCGGAATAATGACGCGCAGGGCCTGGGGCAGGATCACCAGGTTCAGAATATGTTTTTTCCTGAGCCCGATGGACATGGCCGCCTCGGTCTGGCCACGGCTCACCGCCTGGATCCCTGCCCGGACTGCTTCGGCCACAAATGCGGAGGTATAGATCACCAGTCCCAGCAGCAGGGCGATGAACTCCGGAGAGAGCATCAGACCG
>JAIVHE010000383.1:8896-10145 GCA_020201255.1 Desulfobacteraceae bacterium | reverse complement strand
ATGAAACACAAACTGAATACATCTTTATCCATAATTTTTTGCCTCCTTGGCACTTTCAATTATCATCATGTGGGGTTTTTTCATGCCATAAGTGTGCCAGTATATATTTCCCATGAAAAAAAAACGAAAAAAAAGAAGAACCGCAACAAAGAATGCCTTAGTCCAAGGGAAATATGCTATAATAACCATTAATGATTAATTGCGTCAAGAAAATCAGGAAAACCAAAAATTTTAGCAGGCCCGAATCAGGGCAGGTTTGAGGAAAGGGTGCCGCAGCAAAAAATATGCACCGCAATGTTTTTAATGCATCCCCCCTTGGCTTTCTATTGTCAGACCCTGACAGGCACAATTTTCATGTAAGATTCACGGAGGTCTATATGGATTTTTTATCGCAGTATTTCCAGGAAGTCGGTTGGCAAATATTTTTTGTATGCATCAGGATATTGATTATTTTGCTTCTGGCCTGGATAGCCATGTTCCTTTTGAAAAAAATGTTACACCGGCTTGAATACCGGCTGCTTCGACAGAGTAAAATTTCCGGGGAACCTCCTTCTGAAACGGAAAAACGGATGGAGACAATCACCCGCCTGCTGCGCCAGGCAGCACTTATTGTCCTTTGGGTAATCATCATTCTTACCATACTCAGGGAAATCGGGGTGAATATCGGTCCGATTCTTGCCAGTGCAGGCATTGTGGGACTGGCCGTGGGATTCGGTGCCCAGAATCTTGTCCGTGACTTTATTTCAGGATTTTTCTTTATTCTTGAAAATCAGGTCCGGGTGGGGGATGTGGCCATTGTAAACGGGACCGGCGGCCTGGTTGAAAAAGTGAATTTCCGTACTATTGTCCTGCGTGATTTAGGTGGCAGTGTGCATGTTTTTCCAAATGGTGCGGTCACCACATTGAGTAATCTGACCAATGACTGGTCTGCCTATGTATTTGATATTGGTGTTGCGTATAAAGAAAACACCGATAAGGTAATAGAAATAATGACCAGGGTGGGATCTGAAATGAAACAAGATACTTTGCTTGGTCCTTTCATGCTGGAAGAGCCGGAAATTTTCGGAGTGGATAAATTCGACAACTCAGCCGTAGTTATCAAAGGCAGGATCAAGACAAAACCCATCCGCCAGTGGCACGTGGGAAGAGAATATTTGCGCAGAATCAAACTTGCCTTTGACGAGGCCGGCATTGAAATTCCATTCCCCCACCAGACCCTGTATTTTGGAGAAGCCAGCAAACCCATTGA
>JAIVHE010000383.1:0-8869 GCA_020201255.1 Desulfobacteraceae bacterium | reverse complement strand
CTGACCCTCATGGAACTGGGCAAGGCAGCCTATGAACGGGTGGATATCGTAAAATCCGCCCGACCGGCCATGGAAAATCTCATGGAACAATGCGGGGAATCGGTGTTTTTAGGCATACGCAATGCCCACCATGTCACGGTTATCGATATCGTGGAATCCAGAAAGGATTTCAAGATCAGCTCTCCCATCGGCACGGCACTGCCACTTTTGGCCGGGGCCGTGGGCAAGGTGTTTCTGTCAGCCATGCCGGCACCGGAAGCAGCAGCCTACCTGAAAACCCATCCTTTGCCCAGATTCACCCCCCACACCATTGTGGATTCGGCAATGTACCTGGAAGAGTTGAAAACCGTCAAAAAAAGGGGGTTTGCGCTGGATGATGAAGAATACCTGGCCGGTGTCCGGGCCGTGGCAGTCAGCCTTTCCCCTAAGGCAGGCCATCTGCCGGCCCTGTGGGTGGTCGGGTTTAAAGCCGGCATGTCCGACGACCTGATGCCGGACATTATTGACCAGACCCTGGCTGCAGCCCGGCAGATCAACCAGAGTGTATAAACACGGGTTGAACCACACAGGTATTTCTCCTCATTGCCGGATATAATTGCCGGATAAAATCAGGGGAAGATTGGATTTTTTTGAATAGACCTGTGGGGGGCGGAGTCTGTCGGCCTCACCCGTCTTCCCCGCTTGACATGGTGTAGGGCTTGGCGCAGCTAAACGGTAAAAACTGCGGGCAGGTATGTCCTCAAACAGTATTGTCTTATCGGTTTTTGTCATGACCCGTGGCCGGGCTGCTGTTTATCAGCTCTGACAGATTTTTGACAATGGGATCCATCCGCTCCCTATTTTCCGGCGGGATCATCAGACAGTTTATGGGTTCGTTTTTGACGAACAATGCATCATTTTTCGGGTCATGATTTTGCATGTCCTGATGGGTCAAATCATTGCCGGACAAGGTCATCTGAAGCATGTCCGACAAATTGCCGGAATATCCGTTCTGGTCCAGGTGTTCAATAGCCTGCAAAAACACGTTGTTCACCGTCAGGATCCAGGGCGGCATCTGTGCGCAGCCCGTGTTCCTGCAATCGGTTTCCGACACCATTGCCCGGCACCCGAACGGCCGGACATCATAAACCGTGCACAGGTCATCTTTCAGCAGCGGGCATTTTCCCCATGAGGGATCGTTTTCTTCATCCGGCAGGTCTTCACCTTGTATGCCCCGCGCAGGGTTGCAGGCAAGTTGACTGTCATAAACCGGGCTTCAAGGCTTGTCAGGGTCACATTACAGGTACAGCAGCGGGCACATGCCGGGCCGCATGTCAATGTCGCAGAATCCATAATCTGGTCATACAGCAGATAGATTTTGTTGAGCCGGTCAATCATGAAAACACTCTACGCGATTCCGGTATTATTTTCAAGTTGCAGGATAAATGAAACCGGATGGCCGTTACATATTTCTTCTGCCATTCACTGGATATTTGCCATAATGGATTGTGTATCACAAGGGCCTTGGCAGGGAGCCCCTGGAGGTTTGCTGTGACAGGACCGTCAGAGCCGGAGGGGCCGGCAGACATGCCAGAATTGGGAGGACCGTACACGAATGATTTGTTCCTTTGCTGAAAAAGGTACGGTAATCGGCCCCGGAAGATCTCGGGCCGTGGACTATGATGAACTGACACACACCTTCAGGATGAGCCGCAGATCCCTGGAACGGCGGTTCAAACAGGCCACCGGCATGACACCGTTGTCATATCTTCAGAAACTTTGTGTTGAAAAGACCCGGCAGCTTCTGGAAGAGGGCATTGCCACCTTCAGCGACGAAACCTGGTAAGTCCTGGATTCATATTCCATATTACCCGTTGATAAAATCCATATTACCCGTTGACACTTTCCGGATTGTCAGATAGGGTAAGGCATCATGAATGATATTGCTTACCGATATCCCAGACAGGCGGAAGCCCGCGTCATAGAAGGCATGTCAGATACGCCGGTGGTGCTGGTTGCCGGCCCGCGTCAGGCAGGGAAAACCACTCTGGTGCTGCATATTGCCAGACAGGGAATGCGTTATCTGACCCTTGACGATGAAGTCACCCTGCTGGCCGCACAGGAGGATCCTGCCGGATTGATCCGGAGTCTGGACCGTGCCGTGGTCGATGAAATCCAGAGGGCACCGGAACTGCTGCCGGCCATCAAAAAATCCGTGGATGAAGATCGCCGGCCCGGCCGTTTCCTGCTGACCGGATCAGCCAACCTCATGGTATTGCCGATGGTAACCGAATCGCTGGCCGGACGAATGGAGACAGTTACCCTGCTGCCGTTGTCACAAAGCGAGATATACCGGGAAACCGCCAATTGGCTGGACAGTGTGTTTGCCGGCAGAATTCCTGACATCACCGTCCCGTGCGTCGGAAACGACCTGGTCGAAGTCGTTGTCAAAGGGGGATATCCAGAAGTTCTGGCACGGACGACACCCAGACGGCGGACCGCATGGTGCCGGCAGTATATCGATGCCCTTATCCAGCGGGATGTCCGGGATATTGCCGATATCGAAAAACAGGACCGTCTGCCCCGGTTTCTGCGTGCCCTGGCCCAGATGGCCGGGCAGCTGTGTAACTATACGAAACTGGGGGGTCAGGTGGGACTGGACAGCAAAACCGCTTCCAAGTATATGAGCGTGCTGGAGCACATGTTTTTGATCAGACGGATCGAACCCTGGGCCGGCAATCGTCTTACCCGGATCATTAAAACCCCCAAGATGCAGTTTATCGATTCAGGACTGCTGACGACCCTGGCGGGCTTTTCTGTCATAACCACTCCCGGGGACCGGATCCGTTTCGGGCATTTTCTGGAGAGCTTCGTTTTCGGAGAGCTTCTGAAGCATGCCGGAACCGCTGATGATGACTATCAAATAGGATATTATCGGGACCATGACAGGCTCGAGGTGGACTATGTGGTGGAAAATGCGGCTGGATGTGTGGCCGGCGTGGAAGTCAAAGCAGCGGCCACCGTGAAGGAAAATGATCTCAAAGGTATTCGGCGCCTGGCAAAAGCCGCCGGGGAAAGATGGATCTGCGGTATTATTCTGTACGATGGTGACATGACGCTGCCTCTTGGCAGGAACATCTGGGCCGCACCGCTGTCAAGTTTGTGGGGCAGAAAATCCTGAAAGATCGATTGAATCGTAAAATCCGGCACCGGTCAGGCAGAAACGCAGCAAAAACCAGAGTATCAGGAACCGATTTTCCATTTGGGATTCAACAGGTCAGATAATTGTTTGACAATGGGTGCAATTTGCTCCCGGTTTTCCGGCGGGATCATCAGACATTTTATGGGTTCGTTTTTGACGAACAATGCATCATTTTTCGGGTCATGATTTTCTGGCAGGTTCCTGGCGCCATGGATAAAAAACAATAAAGAGTTGATGAGAGCCATTACCCAGGAAGAGAAAGGGATAAAAGACCTGGTCCAAAAGACCATGACCCATACACAAAAGCTATGGCAGGAAAAGAATGAGACTCACTGATACAGACAGTCAATTTGACCTGGTGGTCATCGGGGGAGGGGTCACAGGGGCCGGTGTCTTTCATGAGGCAGCCGAAAGGGGGCTTGCCCCCCTCCTTCTGGAGGCAAATGACTTTGCCTGGGGGACCTCCAGTCGTTCGTCAAAAATGGTCCATGGTGGCCTTCGTTACCTGAAACAGGGCAAATTTCTCTTGACACGGACTGCCGTGCTGGAAAGGGAGCGCCTCTTGCAGACCTACCCGGGCCTTGTCACTCCCCTGGACTTTTTAATGCCCCTCTATGGGGATTACGGCCCCTCAAAAGCCGCCATGAAAATCGGGCTTTCCATCTACAGCTTCCTGGCGGGGCAACGACAGCACCAGATGACTGCCAGAGAGCAGACCCTTGACTTGTTTCCCCAGATACGGGCTGATGGCCTGGTCTCCTCAGTGGGCTTTAAAGATGCCCAGGTGGATGATGCAAGGCTTGTTTTGCGACTGATCAATGACGGCTGCAGGCGCGGTGGAACCGCATTGAACTATACACGGGTGACCGGGATAGAGCGAGACAAAAAGGGCCGTGTGGCTGCCGTAACTGCTTTTGATGCGGCGACCGGGCATCAGATCGAGCGTAAAACAAAGGCGGTGATCAATGCCACAGGCGCCTGGGCCGAACATCTTCATCCCTCTCCTGTAAAAGGATTTCATATGAGGCCCTTGCGGGGGAGCCACCTTATTTTCCCCGGGGATATCCTTCCCCTGGACCGGGTCATCAGCTTTATCCACCCCAGGGACTTGCGGGCGGTTTTCATCTTTCCCTGGAACGGGTGTAATATCCTTGGAACCACCGATGTCGACCATGAAGATGCCCTGGATAAAGAGCCGGTTGTCACCGGGGAGGAGGCCGCCTATCTGATGGAAGGGGTCAACTTCATTCTGCCCGGCCTGGATATCTCCCTAAAGGCCTGCATCTCATCCATTGCCGGTATACGGCCGGTGCTGTCAAAAAAGAGAAAAAAAGCTTCCAAAGAGTCCCGGGAGCATGTGGTATGGGAAGACAAAGGCCTTGTCACCGTCACCGGTGGAAAACTGACCACCTTTCACCTACTTGCCCTGGATGCCCTGAATGCTGTCCAAAAATATCTCCCGGGACCAAAGGAAAACAAGCCTCTGGTTGCCAAAGAAAAACCTGACAGGAGAGATGATTTTTCGCATATTTCCCCAACAGTCCGGCAAAGGCTTTATGGCAGATATGGTAAGGCAGCCGCAGATGTGTTAACCCACCAGGCAGACCTTACGCCCATTGGCACCACATCAAGCCTCTGGGCGGAGCTGAGCCATGCAGCCGCCCATGAAAAGATCCACACCCTTTCGGATCTTTTGTTGAGACGGGTAAGGATAGGGCTTTTTCTTCCCCAGGGAGGCAAGGCCTGGCTGGATGAGGTTGAAACCCTCTGCACCCCGTTTCTCGCCTGGGACAAATCGCGCTGGGCAGCAGAAAAGAAGGGGTATCTGGACCTGTGGCAAAAATTCTATTCACCACCCATAGCGTAGGATAATAGGGGATCTTGTCATGACGGACAAAATAATTCTGAAAATGGTGAACCTGGACGCCTTTGTCCTGGGAATTCAGGCAGAGGGTAAGGGCAGCTGGATCAGGCAGAACCAGCCTGAGCTCTGGGAGAAAACCCATAAATACCTCCAGGTGTCAGGGTTCCTGAATTTCAGGCTCACAGGGAATTTCAGTGATTCTGTTGCCTCCCAGATCGGTCATCTTCCCTTTGACTATAAAAAACAGAGATGGGCTGCCAAACACCAGCTGGCGGCAAGGATGTTTCCCGTTGAAATGGAAAAACTGCCCCGGATTGTCATGCCGGGTGAGTTCCTGGGAACCGTCACCTCCCGGGCAGCCCGGGCAACCGGACTCAAACAAGGGCTCCCGGTGATCGCCTGCGGGTCTGACAAAGGGTGTGAAACCCTGGGGGCCGGGGTGATTCACCAGAACATGGCCAGCCTCAGTTTCGGGACCACAGCCACCATTCAGACCACCTCTGACCGCTATTTTGAAGCCATCCGGTTTATGCCGGCCTATCCCTCATCCGCACCGGGACTGTTTAACGCCGAGGTTGAGATATTCAGGGGTTTCTGGATGATTACCTGGTTTAAAAATCAGTTTGCCCACAAGGAGGTGGAAGCGGCAAAACAGGCCGGCATCCCTGTGGAAGAGATCCTCAACCGATTTCTGGCGCTGACCGAACCCGGCGCCATGGGGCTGGTGGTCCAGCCTTACTGGGGTCCCGGACTGGACCATCCAAAGGCCAAGGGGGCCATGATCGGTTTCGGGGATGTGCATAAAAAGGCCCATATTTACCGGGCCGTTATCGAAGGCCTTGGATTTGCCCTGTGCGAAGGCAGGGAAAAAATCGAGAAAAAAACAAAGGTCAAAATAGAAAAAGCCACTGTGTCGGGAGGTGCCTCCCAGAGTGATGAGATTTGCAAAATCACGGCAGATATTTTTAATATTCCCATGGTCAAGGGGCGGACCCATGAAACATCGGGGCTGGGGGCCGCCATTGTTGTTGCCATGGGCCTTGGGATCTATTCAACCCTGGATGAGGCCGTGAAAAACATGGTCAAAGTCAAACAGAAGGAAAAACAAAAACCAGGCGAAGAGAGGGTGGAAGATACAAGGATTCCCCAAATCCCTGAGGGTGATATCCGGCTGTTTGAACAGATCGTGGGCCCGGAGAATATGGACCTGCATACCTACGAACGGCTGAAGTATTCCAGGGGCAAGTCCATGGAGGAGATTCTGACATTACGGGAGAACCGGGTTGACAAGCTCTGCGACCTGGTCCTGCACCCAAAAGACAAGGCAGATGTAAAAAAGATCCTTGCCCTCTGCCATGAGAAAAAGATACCGGTCCACGTCTACTCAGGGGGAAGTTCCGTCACCTTTGGCCTGACCTGCCCCAGGGGCGGGGTGACCCTTGTCATGTCCACCCACATGAATAAACTGCTACACTTCAATGAAAAAAACCAGACCATCGCAGTGGAGCCGGGTATGATGGGGCCTGTGTATGAAGAACTCTTACATCATGCGCCTGAACGGCTGGGGGCAAAAAAAAGATATACCGGGGGCCATTTTCCCCAGTCCTTTGAATTTTCTTCCGTAGGCGGGTGGGTGGTGACCCTGGGGTCTGGCCAGGCATCCTCCTATTATGGGGATGCCTATGACCTTGTGATCAGCCAGGAGTATGTCACCCCGACAGGCTCTTTTAAAACACATGACTATCCCGGCACAGCCACCGGTCCCAAACTCAATGACATCATGAAAGGGTCTGAAGGGTGTTTCGGGGTTCTGGTGGCAGTGACCATGAAGGTGTTCCAATATCATCCTGAAAATTCCAGGGCGTTCACCTTTATGTTCCCTGATTTTGAAAAAGCGGCCCGGGCGGCACGGCAGATCTGCCAGGGTGAATTCGGCATGCCCTCCATTTTACGGATATCCGATGCAGAAGAGACCGATATTGCTATGAAAATGTATGGGCTTGAAGGGGGGTTTTTGGATAGGTTCATGGGCTTTAAAAATCTGAACCCCGGCCAAAGATGCCTGTTGATGGGCAAGACAGACGGCCAGAGAAATTTTGCCAAAAATGTGGCCGTCCAGGTGAAAAAGATCTGCAAGGCCAACCAAGGCCTCTCCCTCACGGGCTATCCCATGAAAAAGTGGTATAAAGGGCGGTTTTCAGACCCTTACATGCGGGATTCCCTCAATGATTTCGGCGTGCTCATCGACACCCTTGAATCCTCTGTCACCTGGGAAAATATCCATCAACTTCATCACCAAGTCAGGGCCTATATCAAAAGCTTTCCCCATACCATCTGTATGACCCATGCCTCTCATTTCTACAGCCAGGGCACCAATCTGTACTTTATCTTTATCGCAAAGATGAAAAACCTGGCGGAATTCAGGGAATTCCAGCAGGGGATTATCCATCGGATCGAGGCGAACAAGGGCTCCTTGAGCCACCATCACGGCGTCGGGCGAATGATGGCCCCCTGGATGGAAAAACATCTTGGAAAAGAGCAGATGGATGTCTTGCGGGCCCTGAAAACCCAATCAGCCAGGGTGACAATGGCATAGATGGGGATGCCCAGGGTTTGGGCCACTTCTGTCAGGGCGTTTTGATCGGTGGTGCCTTTTTCCTGGCGGTCCACGCTGATGATGATGCCTTTAACCTGCGGATCCCCACTGGTTTTCAGGATTTCCAGGGACTCTCTGATGGCTTTTCCCGAGGTGATGACATCATCCACCAGTATCAGACGTGTATCACCGTCCAGGGTCATTCCCACGGTGCTGCTCTTATCGGCATAGGTTTTGGCTTCCTTGCGGTTGAATACATATCCGGTGTCATGGCCCATGCCGGACAGGGCCATGGCTGTGGAGACACACAAGGGAATCCCTTTGTAGGCCGGGCCGTATATCCCGTCAAACCTTTTGCCGAAATGTTCTTCCACGGCCCGGGCGTAATGGACTCCCAGCTGCTGGATTTTGGGGCCGGTATCAAACATGCCGGTGTTGATGAAATAGGGGGCGATGCGGCCGCTTTTCAATTGAAACTCCCCGAACTTGAGGGCGCTGCACTGGACAAGAAAGGTGATGAAAGATTCCTGATAGGTCATGTGGGTCATTGGTTCCTTTGTTTGTTGTGTAGGTTTTTATATGAAAGCAGTCAGCCGTCAGTACTCAGTCGTCAGCTAACAGCTAACAGCTAATAGCTAACAGCTAACAGCTATATCACTGGCAGCGCCAGGTGACATATTCGGACAGGGCAACCGCCTGACCGGATTTGAGCAGGGCGGTGCGGTTGAAATCGGTCATTTCCCGCAGTTGTTTTGAAGCAAATACCGGCCCGTCTTTGCACACCACCTGATCGCCGCACACACAGGCACCGCAGACACCGAGCCCGCAACGCATATACCGTTCCAAAGACACCTGGCAGGCAATGCCATGGGTTTCGCACAAGGTGAAGACGGCATGCATCATGATTTCAGGGCCGCAGGCATAGACCATGTCAAAGGGCGGCAGGTCCTTGCCGGCCCGGTGTTTTATCTCTTTTTCCAGCAGATCCGTGACAAACCCTTTATGGCCCAGGCTGCCGTCATCTGTAGTGAAATGGCGGCTGGTCTTGAACCGGTCCGGATACAGGATAAATTGTTTTGTCCTGGCCCCATGGATAAAAAACAGATTCGGATCCAGGCGCTCCACTAAGGGGGCCAAAGGAGCCATGCCGCAGCCGCCTGCCACCACCGCCACATGGGGAGACGAAATAATGTCAAATCCATTGCCAAAGGGTCCTCTGATGCCCACC
>JAIVHE010000382.1 GCA_020201255.1 Desulfobacteraceae bacterium | reverse complement strand
CACCGGATGCCTGCGCCCTGTATAAAAAAAAATGTACCCCCATGACCCCGGTGGGCCCCTGCATGGTCTCCAGCGAAGGGGCGTGCGCAGCATATTATAAATATACCTAAAAAATGGGGTCAGCAAAAATGGGGTAAAGCCTGACCCCGGTGACTGACCCCGGTGACGGGAGAGAGACGATGGCACAAGATATTATATTGTTGGACCATGGCGCAGGGGGCAAGGCCTCCCATGACATGTTTTCCAAGATGATTCTTCCCTTGTTTCACAACGAATTTCTGGCACAGCAGGATGATGGTGCTGTCTGTGAAATGCCGGCAGGGCGGCTGGCATTTTCAACCGATTCTTATGTGGTGGATCCCATTTTTTTTTGCGGGGGAAACATCGGAGACCTGGCAGTCAACGGCACGGTCAATGATATTGCCATGTGCGGGGCCTGCCCGTTGTATATCAGTGTGGGGCTCATCATTGAAGAAGGCCTGCCCGTGAAAGATCTTCAGGTTATCCTGGAAACCATGGCACAGGCGGCAAAAAAGGCAGGGGTGAAGATCGTCACCGGCGATACCAAGGTGGTGCCCCGGGGCAAGGCAGACAAGATTTTTATCAATACATCAGGGATCGGTATCATCCCGAAAGGGGTGAATGTGTCCGGCAGCCGGGCCGTTCCCGGGGATAAAATTATTCTCAGCGGCACCATGGCCGATCATGGCATTGCCATTCTCAGCGCCAGGGAAGGCCTGAAATTCGAGTCGGATCTGAAAACCGATTCCGCGCCTTTGAACCATATGGTAACCTCCATCCTGGAATCAGGGTGCGATATCCATGTACTGCGTGACCCCACCAGGGGCGGGGGGGGTACCACCCTGAATGAGATCGCCTCCCGGTCCCATGCGGGCATGACCCTGTTCGAACAGGCCCTGCCCATGAAAGGCGCGGTAAAAGGGGTTTGTGAACTGTTGGGATATGATCCTTTGTATATTGCCAATGAAGGCAAACTGATTGCCCTGGTACCGGAAATCCATGCCCTCCAGGTGCTGGAAATTATCAAAAATGATGCATACGGCGCAGATGCGGCCATTATCGGGGAGGTGACGGATCAGCATCCGGGAAAGGTGTTTCTGGAAACCGCCATCGGCGGCCGCCGCATGGTGGACATGCTCACAGGAGAGCAGCTGCCGCGTATCTGTTAGGCCGCTATTTTGTTTCCAGGATGTCTGTGATATGTTTGCGGGCCGTATCCAAAAAGGCTGGCAGGGCAAGGGAAAGGGTCGGGGTGAGTTCCGTGCCCCAGTCGATTTTTTCCGGCTGGATCCCGATCACCCGCAGATAGGGCCGATGCCCCCGCATCTGTGCCATGCCCAGAGAATCCAGCAGGTCGATGTCATGCAAAGACAGCATCTGTTTTTCATCTTTGCGCAGATCGTTCTCCTCCAGCCAGAAGATGGTGCCGGGCGGATGACCGGCCCGGACAATGTCCAGAACCAGAATGTTTTCATAGTTTTCAAACAGGTAAAAGATGTCCTGGGTAAAGGTGCCGCCGTCGATAAAATCCACCTGGTCCCAGTCTTCTTTTTCTTTCAACAGTTCATGCACGGCATGAACTCCGATGCCTTCATCCATGAGCAGGGTGTTTCCCACCCCTAATACAAGTAGTTTTTTCATATTGTTGATGGGGTCAGGCCTGCGTTATTGTCGTTATTGGAACAAAAACTACAAATGTAAAACATCGGCAATCAATAACGACAATAACGCAGGCCTGACCCCGTTTTGGTTCGTTTTGGTTTACAGGGGTACGTCGACTTTAACAGTCCGACCGGTATCTGCGTCCAGCACGTGGACGGCACAGCCCAGTCAGGGGTCGAAGGAGCGTATGAGCCGCCCCACATTCACCGGGTTTGCAACATCCGGTACCGGCACGCCGATAAGGGCCTCTTCAATGGGACCTCTTTGTCCCATGTCATCTCTGGGGTTGGCATTCCAGATGGTGGCGGAGGTTACCTGGTAGTTGGCGATTTTATAGTCCTTGATGTTGATGTAATGGAGCAGGGCACCCCGGGGGGCTTCTGTCAGGCCAAGGCCTTCCGCGGACTGGGGAATGGGTGTCGGAACAAAGGTTTCCTTGCCCGGCTGGGCCTGGGAGATCCATTCTTCCACAGCCATGGCAACCAGTGCGGTTTCTTCGGCCCGGGCCACATGGCGGCCCAGAATGGAGAAGCAGGCATCACCGATATCCCGCAGTTTTTTCACCCCCAGCTCTTTTTGGCCGGTGGCGGACAGATCCGGGTTGGTGGCCCACATTCTGGCAAGCGGTCCGCCTTCATGGGGTTTGCCGTTGTAACGCGGGGCCTTGATGAAACTGTAGGCACCGGGTTTGTTGGGATTGGGCAGGGTTTTGCCCTGTGTGGGGTTGAGCCCTGTGGTGGAATCCTCAAACCAGGAATATTTCACATATTCCTTGATCATGGCCGGATCCACGGCATAGTCTTTGCCATCCGTGTACACGCCCGGCTTGAGCAGGGTGTTGCCCTTGTTGTCCAAGGGAAAGACCCCCCAGGAAACCAGGTTCTTATGGCCCACACCCGTCTTGAGCAGGTCCCCGTATGGGCCGGCCAGCAGGTAGACAAGGGGAACATATTTGTCCAGGACAAATTGTTTGACCTTTTTAAAGCGTTCTGCATAGGCATTCAGGGCTTCCCTTGTGGGAATTTCGGTGGAACCGCCCACCACGATACCCTGGACATGGGGCATTTTGCCGCCCAGCAGCGCCACCATTTCATGGCATATTTTACGCATTTCCAGGGCTTCCAGGTACTGACCCACGGCCACGTCATTGATCTCTTTGGGGAGCCGCATGTCATTTTTGGCATACCTGGGGATAAACGGGGCCGTTTCCGGACCGTTGACATAGTCCAGGGCTGCCAGATGGTAAAAATGCAGGATATGGGACTGCAGATAGTTGGCCCCCAGGATCAGGTTTCTGGCAATCCGTCCGTTGTCGGTAAGTTCCACGCCGAATGCATCGTCCAGTGCCAGCGCAGATGCTGTTGCGTGGGCTGTGGGGCACACCCCGCAGATTCTCTGGGTGATCTGGGTGGCATCCCTGGGATCTCTTCCGATCAGGATCTGCTCGAACCCTCTGTACATGCCGCCGGATATATGGGCATCAACAACCCTGCCCCCGGCAACTTCAACCTCTGCCTTCAGATGGCCTTCAATCCGGGTCACCGGATCAATGGGGATTTTTATTTTTTTACCAGCCTGGGCTGGTTCAGTTTGTGGTTTACAGCCTGCCATGTTCAAACCTCCTTGGTTTTATTGTATAGATACAACGCACATCCATATAATACGCTAATACGCGGGTTCATAAAAGGGTGACATTGCATCGGGGAAACCCCGTTCCACACAGCCGATGCACACGGCATTGTCAACACACCAGTTCATGCCGGAGTTCCATTTTCGCTTATAGCAGTCTGCATAGGTATCCGGACCTTTGCACCCCACATCCATTCTGCACCCCTTGGGGTCGGACAGGCTCATGGCCATGAAGGCTTCGTCATAGTCGTCCAGTCTGGGGCAGTTGTCATGGATATTGTTGCCGTAAAAAAGCGTGGGACGACCGTCGGAATCCAGCTCCGGAATACCGGCTTCCAGCAGGTGGACAATGGAACCCACAATCCAGTCCGGATGGGGCGGGCATCCCGGGATATTGACCACAGGCGTGGAGATGTTGTTGGTTTTGAAAAAGTCCATCACACCGGTGGCACCGGTGACATTGCCTTTGGCCGCAGGAATGCCGCCAAAAGCGGCGCATGTGCCGATGGCCAGAACAGAGCCGGCCATGGGAGCCAGTTCCCGGACCATGTCCACCATGGTTATTTCCCGGTGGTCCATTTCACCGACTATGCAGTATTTGCCGTTTTGTGCCACAGGGATCGATCCTTCAATGGCAAAAGAAAACCGGCCTTCATACTCTTTGGCAACTGCATACACATGTTCCATGGCCAGTTGCCCTTCAACAGTCCCTACTGTGGGGTGAAACTGGAGACTGATCACTTTGAGCAGTATATCCGCAATGGATGGATCCACACTGTTCAACAACGATACGGAACAACCGGTGCATCCTTGTCCCTGGATCCAGATAACCGGGTGGCGGGTTAAGCCTTTTTCCAGGGCCTGGATCAGGGCCGGGTTGAACATCTGAGAAATACCGATACCGGCAGCGGTTCCTGTAACGGTCTTCAGAAAATTCCGCCTGGAAATTCCTGTTTTTTCCGGTTGCACCTCCGGCAAGGTTTTTTTGTCTTTCACGGGCACCTCCTTGATGCTGTTAAAAACATGGTTTACGTTT
>JAIVHE010000303.1 GCA_020201255.1 Desulfobacteraceae bacterium | reverse complement strand
GTTGTAACCGGCCGAATCGACCGTGGTGTTGTCAAGACCGGAGATGAAATCGAGCTGGTGGGTATCAGGGATACCGCCAAGACCGTGTGTACTGGTGTTGAAATGTTCAGAAAGCTTCTGGATGAAGGCCAGGCCGGTGACAATGTGGGTCTTTTGCTGAGGGGTACCAAACGGGATCAGGTGGAAAGGGGCCAGGTGGTTGCCAAACCCGGTACCATTACCCCCCATACAAAGTTCAAGGCGGAAATGTATGCATTGAGCAAGGAAGAGGGTGGCCGTCATACCCCGTTTTTCAGTGGATACAGGCCACAGTTTTTCTTTCGAACCACCGATGTGACAGGTGTTCTTACCCTGGAAGAAGGGGTGGAAATGATCATGCCCGGTGATAATGCCACCATCAATGTGGAACTTATCTCCCCCATTGCCATGGAAAAGGAACTGCGCTTTGCAGTGCGTGAAGGCGGGCGCACGGTGGGTGCCGGCGTTATTGCTGAAATTATAGAATAGACACCGTAAGGAATTTTAACAGTGGACAGAGTATTGATTGCGCTTGCCTGTACGGAATGCAAGCGAAGAAATTATACGAGCACCAAGAACAAGCGGAAAACGCCGGATAAAATTGAATTGAAAAAATACTGCAAATTCTGCAATAAACATTTGGTGCACAAAGAAACTAAAATTAAATAATTTTTAGTTGCTGCAGGCCAGTAGCTCCAATTGGCAGAGCACCGGACTCCAAATCCGGGTGTTGGGGGTTCGATTCCCTCCTGGCCTGCCAAAATTTATGCATTGTGTTTTGACTTCGTGCAAAAAACAATGTTCACCGCAGGAGTATAATGTCACGATTACAAAAAAAGAAACCAGCCGGCGAGAAAAAGAAAAAAAAGGCAGATTCTGAAAATTCAATGACAGCTGTTGAAACCACTTCAAGCCCCAAAAAGGCTGCAGCCCCGGCTTCACCAAAAGTGAAAACCGAAAAAAAAAGCCCGGCCCCGGTAGTAAAAGAAGCCAGGGCCAATTATTTTCACGAGGCTATCGAATTTTTGCGGGAGGTAAAGGTTGAACTCAAAAAAGTGACCTGGCCCACGCGCAAACAGACAACCGGCACTACCATTGTTGTGATCCTTTTTGTATTTGTTGTTGCTGTTTTTCTGGGACTTTTTGACTACAGCCTTTCAAAGCTTGTTCAGGTTGTTTTAACATAACACAAGGAAGGTGACATGTCTCTGAAGTGGTATGTGGTCCATGTGTATTCAGGCCACGAACAGAAAGTGAAAAAAGCCCTTGAAGAAAAAATAGCGTCGGCAAAACACCCTGAAAAATTCGGTGACATTCTGATACCAACGGAAAATGTTGTTGAACTGGTCAATGGAAAAAAACGGGAATCATCCCGCAAATTCTACCCGGGGTATATTCTTGTCAAAATGTATCTGGATAATGAGACATGGCATCTCATCAGTTCTACAGCCAAAGTGACGGGATTTTTGGGCGGTAAAAACAAACCGGCGCCTATCAGTGACAGTGAAGCCCAGACTATCATAGATAAAATGCAGCAGGGCAAAAACAAATCATTGCCCAAGTTTTATTTTGAACCAGGGGATGATGTCAGGGTTGTAGATGGTCCGTTTGCCAGTTTTAATGGAACCGTGGAAGATGTTTCCCCGGACAAGGAAAAGCTGAAAGTGCTGGTGAGCATATTCGGGCGCGCCACCCCTGTCGAGCTGAATTTTATTCAGGTCACCAAAATTTAATGTATGGTTAAATAGTGAGTTTCAGGAGTATTTAAAAATGGCAAAAAAAATAATGACACAGATAAAGCTTCAGGTTGAAGCAGGAAAAGCCAATCCATCACCTCCCATTGGACCTGCCCTGGGCCAGCACGGGGTCAATATCATGGATTTCTGCAAGGCTTTCAATGCCAAGACCGCAAATGACGCAGGGTCGATTATCCCGGTGGTCATAACGGTCTACAAAGACAGATCCTTCAGCTTTATTACCAAAACACCGCCTGCATCAAGGTTGTTACTGGCGGCAGCCAAGCTGTCAAAAGGTTCTGCCGAACCCAACCGGGAAAAGGTCGGCAAGGTTACCCGGGATCAGATTGTATCCATTGCTGAGACCAAACAAGAAGACCTGAACGCCTCAGATATCGATGCCGCCGTGAGAATCATTGAAGGTACCGCAAGAAGTATGGGGATAGAAGTGGTTTAACATTAATAGTATAAGAGTGAAAAAAATGCCAAAGCGGAGTAAAAAACATACGGAAGCACTGAAAAAGATCGACAGAAACGTGCAATATGAACCCAAAGAAGCCATGGAACTTGCTGTTTCTTCAAGCCATGTGAAATTTGATGAAACCGTTGACGTAGCTGTGAGGCTCGGAGTAGATCCGCGTCATGCAGATCAAATGGTCCGTGGCACAGTGGTTTTGCCCAATGGTCTTGGTAAAACAGTCACGGTATTGGTATTTGCCAAAGGGGAAAAAGAGCAGGAAGCCCTGGATGCGGGTGCGGATTTCATTGCCACAGATGAAATGGTCGAAAAAATCAAGGAAGGCTGGTTCGGATTTGACAAAGCCATTGCCACACCTGATATGATGGGAACTGTCGGAAAGCTTGGCAGGATTCTGGGACCAAGGGGATTGATGCCCAACGCAAAAACCGGAACCGTCACCTTTGAACTGGCAAGGGCTGTTCAGGAACTGAAAGCCGGAAAAATTGACTTTAGGGTGGAAAAAGCAGGGGTAGTGCATGCGCCTGTGGGAAAAGTATCCTTTGGGCCTGAAAAACTGCTTGAAAACGTTACAGCGTTTCTGGACAAGATCGTTGCCCTGAGACCTTCGACAAGCAAAGGAACCTATGTAAAAACCATCAGTATTTCATCAACCATGGGACCGGGTATCAAAGTCGATCCTTTGCTGATCAAATAAACTGATGGTGTAAACCATATACTGTAAACCTGTCCCAGACAGTAGGTGCGCCTTGTTGCGCATAATCGGATCTGCCGGCCTGCCGAGACAAAAAAATGTACTGTTTTGGTTTCGTTGGCACCTTCGAATTTCATAGAAAGGAGGTGTAAAAATAAATGCTGAATATTTCCCAGAAAAAAGAATTGGTTGAACGTCTGGCTGCACAACTGGCTGAGGCACAGATATCCATTCTTGTCGACTACAAAGGTCTTGATGTCCAGAAAATTACCGACCTTCGTGCCAAACTGCGGGAAGCAGGCGTTCAAATGGAAGTGGTTAAAAACACCCTTTTGAACCTTGCGGCCCGGGGTACAGACTGCGCTGTGATGCAGGATTATTTCACAGGCCCCAACGCCCTGGTCACATCTGCTGCAGATCCTGTGGCTCCCGCAAAGATTCTTGTCGACTTTGCAAAGGATAACGAGAAGCTGGAGCTGAAAGCAGCTGCATTCGGCGGTCAGCTGCTGGGCTATGACCAGATCAAGGAACTGGCCAAAATGCCGTCCAGAGAAGAATTGCTTGGCAAACTGGTCTATACGCTCAATGCGGTACCGACATCTTTTGTCAATGTTCTTGCCGGCGTACCCAGGGGTTTTGTCAACGTACTCAACGGCATCAAAGACCAGAAAGATGCTGCCTAGTGCTTGTGCAGCTTTTTTACTGATTACCAAAAATAAACCAAATTACACAACACTTTTTATATTACACAATGGTGCATATTTTATTTTGTGCTACTGATGAGGAGAAAAAATGGCTGATATCACAAAAGATGATGTTATTGAATTCGTTGCCAACATGACGGTGCTTGAACTGTCGGAATTGATAAAAGAACTTGAGGAAAAATTCGGTGTGAGCGCTGCTGCTCCGGTTGCTTTTGCAGGGGGTGCCATGCCTGCAGGTGCAGATGCCGGTGCTGCTGAGGAAGAAAAAACAGAATTTGACGTTGTTCTTGAAACAATCGGTGACAAAAAAATCAATGTAATTAAAGAAGTCCGAGCCATCACAGGCTTAGGCCTCAAAGAAGCCAAAGCCCTGGTTGAAGAAGCCCCCAAGCCTGTAAAAGAAGGTATTCCCAAGGAAGAGGCTGAAAAAATCAAAGCACAGCTTGAGGGAGCCGGTGCCCAGGTTTCTGTAAAATAGTGCGCTAAAGCGCTACAAACTCGCTTTATGCATAAACCCTTTGCGGGGGTAAGGCAATTGGGCCGTACCTCCGCTTTTACGGTTGGAAAAACTCACTTTTTGGGAGAGATCATGACCGATAGTCTTTTGACGAATAAGCGCATTAGAAAAGAGTTTGGCAGTAAAAGAAAAATTATTGATATCCCTGATTTGATCGGGATGCAGCGCAATTCTTTTGAAAGTTTCCTGCAACGGGAAATCCCTGCCCAGGACAGGGAAGAAAAAGGACTTCATGCTGTTTTTAAATCGGTTTTTCCCATTAAGGATTTCACCGATACCGCGTCCCTGGAATATGTTTCCTATTCTTTCGGTGAGTCCAAACATTCCATGAAAGAATGTATCAGCAGGGGTATGACCTATGACATCCCCGTGAACATCCGGGCGCGCCTGGTGGTATATGATCATGACAAAGATACCGGCACCTCTTCCATCCGGGATATCAAAGAGCAGGAAATCTATTTTGGTACCATTCCGCTGATGACCCGGCAGGGAACCTTTATTATCAATGGTACGGAAAGGGCTGTCGTCAGCCAGCTGCACCGGTCCTCCGGTGTGTTTTTCGACCATGACAAAGGCAAAAACTATTCCACCGGAAAAATTATTTATAATGCCAGAATTATTCCGGTGCGCGGGTCCTGGATCGATATGGAAATCGATGCCAAGGATATCATCAATATCCGCATTGACAGGCGCAGAAAATTTCCGGTTTCCATTTTGTTCAAGGCATTCGGGTATACCAGTGAGGATATCCTTGATTTTTTCTATAGAAAAGAACGTATTGTGAAAAAACAAGGCTCGTTTTTTAAGGAGTTTGTTCCTGACAATCTGGTCCGTCAGAGGGCCAGTTATGATGTGCTATCTCCAAAATCCGGTGATATCATCGTGAAGCAGGGAAGAATTTTTACAAAACGGGCCTTAAAGCAGCTGGCTGATGAAGGGCTTGATTATATTCCTATTTCCAAAGACGATCTTCTGGACAAAGCCTTTGCCCATACGCTTTTGGATCCAGACACCAATGATGTCCTGTTTAAAGCCGGTGAACTCATTGCAGAAGATACCTTTGAGGCTCTGGAAGAAAAAGATATCAATGAAATTCATATCCTGTATGTGGATTCCAGAAGTTCTGATTCCATGCGCAAAACCCTGGTGAGCGATAAAGTCGACTCCAGAGAAGTTGCCCTTATGGATATTTACCGCCGTCTTCGTCCGGGAAATCCTGCCACCATTGAGGTTGCCCAGGATTTTATCGACCATCTGTTCTTTCGTCAGGCATATTATGACCTGTCCAAGGTAGGCCGCCTGAAGATGAATCACCGCCTGGGGGTGGACACCAAAATTGATGTCAAGACATTGCGAAAAGAAGATGTACTGCTCACTGCCGCCACTTTGATAGAACTCAAAGACACCCAGGGCCAGGTGGATGATATCGATCATCTGGGTAACCGCCGGGTCCGGGCTGTGGGAGAACTGCTGGAAAACCACTACCGCATCGGACTGATCCGAATGGAGCGTGCCATCAAGGAAAAAATGAGCATGCAGGAAGTGGATGCCATGATGCCCCATGACCTGGTCAATCCCAAGCCGGTGTCTGCCGTGGTCCGGGAATTTTTCGGTACCTCCCAGTTGTCCCAGTTCATGGACCAGACCAATCCTTTGTCTGAAACCACCCACAAGCGGCGGTTGTCAGCGCTGGGACCGGGCGGGCTGACCCGGGAACGGGCCGGTTTTGAAGTCAGGGATGTGCATCCCTCCCATTATGGCCGGATCTGTCCCATTGAAACCCCGGAAGGGCCGAACATCGGTCTTATTGTTTCACTTTGCACCTACGGCCGGGTGAACGAGTTTGGTTTCATTGAAACCCCGTTCCGTCTGGTGGACAATTCAGTTGCCAGCAAGGATATCCGGCATTTGAGTGCATTTGAAGAAAAAGACCGTCCCATTGCCCAGGCCAATGCGCCTCTGGATCCGCAGGGGCGGTTCATCAATCCCCGGGTATCTGCAAGGGTGGCAGGTGAATTTGAGATGGTTACGCCCGAAGAAGTCAAATATATGGACGTATCGCCCAATCAGCTGGTGTCGGTGTCTGCGGCCCTGATTCCTTTTCTGGAAAACGATGATGCCAACCGGGCTCTGATGGGATCCAACATGCAGCGCCAGGCCGTGCCCTTGATACGCAGCGAGGCACCTCTTGTGGGAACCGGCATGGAAAGTGTGGTGGCCAGAGATTCCGGGGTCACCATCGTGGCTGATTATGACGGCATCGTGGTGGATGTGGATGCCAAACGCATCGTGGTCAGAAATGATGACAGTGAAACAGCGGGGTTTGAAAAAGCGGTTTCCATTTACAGCTGTACCAAATTTGTCCGGTCTAATCAGAACACCTGTTTCAACCACCGGCCCATTGTGGAAAAGGGGGAACAGGTGAAAAAAGGCCAGGTGATTGCTGACGGCCCGTCCACTGAAATGGGTGAACTGGCCCTGGGCAAGAATGTTACTGTGGCGTTTATGCCCTGGGATGGATACAACTATGAAGATTCCATTCTGGTGAGCGAACGGCTGGTGAAAGACGGGGTATATACCTCTGTTCATGTGGAGGAATTTGAAGTACTTGCCCGGGACACCAAACTGGGAAAAGAAGAGATCACCAGAGATATTCCCAATGTCGGGGAAGAGGCGTTGAAAAACCTGGATGAAAGCGGTATCATCCGTCTGGGTGCGGATGTTTTCCCCGGTGATATCCTGGTGGGCAAGATCACCCCGAAAGGGGAAACCCAGCTGTCACCCGAGGAAAAACTGCTCCGGGCCATCTTCGGTGAAAAAGCTGGGGATGTCAAAGACACTTCTTTGACCGTGCCTCCTGGTGTCAAGGGCAAGGTCATTGATGCCAAGGTTTTTTCCAGGCGCGGGCTGCCCAAGGATGACAGGACCCGGCTCATAGAAGATGAAGAAATCGAACGCCTGGAAAAAGACAGGGATGATGAAATCCGGATTATTTCCCAGGTGGCCAGGGAAAAGATCGCATCTGTTCTGGACGGCCATACCGTGCTTGCCGATCTTGAAAAATCCGGTAAAATCATAGTGAAACAGGGGCTCAAGGTCACGCCGAATATTTTTGAGGGTATTCCTGTTTCCGTTTTGGTGAACCTGTCGGTGGCAGATGCAGTGGCAACCGAACGGGCCCAGGTCATCCTGGAACAGGCCCAGGCACAGATAAAAAAGGCCAGGGAAAAATTCAACCGCCAGGTATCCCGCTTTGAAAAAGGCGATGATCTGCCTCCGGGTGTTTTAAAGCTTATCAAGATCAGTGTTGCCATGGAACGGGTATTGTCCGTGGGGGATAAAATGGCCGGACGTCATGGAAACAAAGGGGTTGTCTCCCGTATTCTCAGGATAGAGGATTTGCCCTATTTTGCCGATGGCCGTCCTGTGGATATGGTGCTCAATCCCCTGGGGGTACCCTCCCGGATGAATGTGGGTCAGATTCTGGAAATTCATCTGGGCCTGGCTGCTTTTGGTCTGGGTCAGCAGATCACTGATTTGCTGGAAGAAAGAAAACTGTCCGAGCTGAGAACAAAGGTGAAAAATATTTTTTCTTTGACCCTCAAGCAGAAAGCAGACGGTATCGAGGATGTACTGGCCAACCGTATTGACACCATGGATGAACCGGAACTGATGGCATTTGCCGGTCTTTACAAAAATGGTGTTCATACTGCCACCCCTGTATTTGACGGGGCCACAGAAGATGAAATAAAGGATCTCATAGACATGTCGGGCTACAATCGGTCCGGTCAGTCCACTCTCTATGACGGCAGGACAGGTGAGCCGTTTGACACACCGGTTACCGTGGGCACCATGTATATGCTCAAACTGCATCATTTGGTGGATGACAAGCTCCATGCCCGGTCCATAGGACCCTATTCTCTGGTGACCCAGCAGCCTTTGGGCGGTAAGGCCCAGTTCGGGGGCCAGCGTCTGGGTGAGATGGAGGTCTGGGCCATGGAAGCCTATGGCGCAGCCCACGCCCTCCAGGAGTTTTTGACCGTTAAATCCGATGACATGATAGGCAGGACCCGGATGTACGAAAAAATTGTAAAAGGACAAAGTGTCCTGGAGCCGGGCATGCCTGAATCATTCAGGGTATTGATCAAGGAACTTAACAGTCTTGGTCTGGATATGAATCTTATAGAAGGAAGCAAATAAGGAGAAAACATTGGACAATATATACGATTTCTTCGCAAAACCAAAAGATCCCAAGATTTATCAGGGTGTCCAGATCAGCCTTGCGTCTTCTGACCAGATCAGAGAGTGGTCCCATGGTGAAATAAAAAAACCGGAAACCATTAATTACCGGACGTTTAAACCCGAGCGTGATGGATTGTTCTGTGCCAAGGTGTTTGGTCCCACCAAGGATTATGAGTGCAACTGCGGCAAATACAAGCGCATGAAGCACCGGGGGGTGGTCTGTGAAAAGTGCGGGGTGGAGGTGATCCAGTCCAAAGTGCGGCGCGAGCGCATGGCCCATATTGAACTGGCATCCCCGGTTTCCCATATCTGGTTTTTGAAAAGCCTTCCTTCCAAGATCGGCAATGCACTGGACCTGACCTTGAAAAACCTGGAAAAAGTGCTGTATTTTGATTCGTATATTGTGATCGATCCCAAAGAAACCGGGTTGAAAAAATATCAGCTTTTGTCCGATGATCAATACTACGAAGCCATCGAAGCATTCGGAGAAGACTTTGAGGCCGGGATCGGTGCAGAAGCCATTTTAACGCTTTTGGATGAAATTGATCTGCAGGCTACCCACGACATGCTCAAAGAAGAGATCAATTTTACCAAATCCGTGGCCAAACAGCAGAAAATGGCCAAACGGCTCAAGGTGATTACCGCATTTCTGACTTCCGGCATCGAACCTTCGCGCATGATCATGACCGCATGCCCGATTCTGCCGCCGGACCTTCGGCCCCTGGTTCCCCTGGAAGGCGGCAGGTTTGCCACATCCGATCTCAATGATTTGTACCGCAGGGTGCTCAACCGCAATAACCGGCTCAAACGTCTGGTGGATCTCAATGCCCCGGATATCATTGTCAGAAACGAAAAACGCATGCTCCAGGAATCGGTGGATGTACTGTTTGACAATGGCCGTCACGGCCGGGTGGTCACCGGCACAAACAAACGGCCACTCAAATCGTTGAGCGATACGCTGAAAGGCAAACAGGGGAGGTTCCGCCAGAACCTTCTGGGAAAACGGGTGGATTATTCCGGCCGTACGGTTATCACGGTGGGATCGGAGCTGCGGCTGCACCAGTGCGGTATCCCCAAAAAGATGGCCCTGGAGCTGTTTAAGCCCTTTATTTATAACTACCTGGAGCAGAAAGGCCTGGTTTCCACGGTCAAAAGCGCCAAGAAAATGGTTGAAAGAGAAGAAACAGAAGTATGGGATGCCTTGGAATCGGTGGTCAAGGAATATCCGGTGATGCTCAACCGGGCACCCACCCTTCACCGCCTGGGTTTCCAGGCATTTGAACCGGTGCTCATCGAAGGCAAGGCCATCCAGCTGCATCCCCTGGTCTGCCCGGCATTCAATGCGGATTTTGACGGGGATCAGATGGCGGTGCATGTGCCTCTTTCTTTGGAAGCGCTTCTGGAAGCCCGGGTGATGATGCTTTCCACCAATAATATCCTGTCTCCGGCCAATGGCCAGCCCATCATCGTGCCCACCCAGGATATTGTTCTGGGCATTTACTATATGACCCGGGCCGTGGCTAACCAGAAGGGGGCAGGCAGCATTTTTTCTTCCATTGAAGAGGTGCGGTATGCGTTTGATGCCGGTGAACTGGCATTGCATGCCAAAATCAAGGTCAGAATCGAAGGGGAAATCTATGACACCACCACAGGCCGTATTCTGTTGTGGGAAACCATTCCCGGTGATACGATTCTATCCTTGAGCAGGATCCGTACAGATTCTCTGGAAGATTGTGAGGCTGCCCTTGCGGAACTGAAATCCGGAAATTCTTATGATAAGGTTCTCAAAAAGTACGCAGACGATGAAATTAAAAAATCCGGCGGCAAAACCGGCCTTATGACCCGCAAGGAATTCAAAAACCTTTTCCAGGTGTCGGATGTTGTGGTGGAGCAGCTCTTCGGCCTGAAAAAGGACCAGTTTACCGATGTGCGGATGGTGGGGGATAAATATACCATTTTCAAAGTGGATGAACGCAAAACCACTCTTCCGTTCAAACTGGTGAACAAACTCATGGACAAGGGCTCCATTGTCAATCTCATCGACTATGCCTACCGGAATATCGGGCTCAAGGAAACCGTTATTTTGTCCGACCGGCTCAAGGATATCGGTTACAAGTATTCCACCCTTGGCGGGTTGTCCATCTGTGTGGATGATATGATCATACCGGATCAGAAATGGGACATTGTGGCTACGGCGGAAAAAAATGTCCTGGACATTAAAAATCAATATTCCGAAGGGTTGATCACCCAGGGGGAAAAATACAACAAAGTGGTGGATATTTGGGCCCAGGCCACAGATGACATTGCCAATGCCATGATGGAGGTCATGAAGAACCCCACCGGTGCCAAAAACATCGAGGACGTGGTAGGACTCAATGCAATCTATATCATGGCAGACTCAGGCGCCAGGGGATCCAAAGATCAGATGCGGCAGCTGGCCGGTATGCGTGGTCTTATGGCCAAACCGTCGGGAGAAATTATTGAAAATCCCATCACCGCATGCTTCCGGGAAGGCTTGACAGTGCTGCAGTACTTTATCTCCACCCATGGTGCCCGAAAAGGTCTGGCAGATACCGCACTCAAAACAGCCAACTCCGGATATCTTACCCGGCGGCTGGCCGACGTTGGCCAGGACTGCACCATTATCGAAGAGGACTGCGGCACCATCAACGGCATTGAGGTGGAAGCCCTGTACGAGGGCGGCGAGGTCATCCAGACCCTGGGGGAACGTATCCTGGGCCGGGTGATCCAGGAGGATGTCAGAGATCCCTATTCCGATGAATATATCGTGGGCATTGATACGGAACTTACTGAAGCCCATGTGGCCTTAATTGAATCAGCCGGTGTCCAGAAGGTGAAAATTCGGTCGGTGCTGACCTGCAATTCAAAGCACGGGGTCTGCTCCAATTGCTACGGCCGGGACCTGGCCCATGGCGATACCGTGGAAATCGGTCAGGCTATCGGCATCGTGGCTGCCCAGTCCATTGGTGAGCCCGGTACCCAGTTGACCATGCGGACCTTTCATATCGGCGGTACCGCCTCCAGAAAAGTGGAAGTAGCGGAAGTCAAAGCCCGTGTCGGGGGAATTCTGACCTATAATGAAAATCTTCAGACGGTTACCACGGCAGCGGGTGATATCATTGTGATGAACCGCAAAGGCGGTGGAGTCACCATTGTTGGGGAAGACGGCAGAGAAAGGGCCAAGGAAAATGTTATTTACGGTGCCACTCTCCAGGTCCGCAATGGGTTGCCCATTGAACCCGGTGAGATCATTGCCAGCTGGGATCCCTTTACCACGCCCATTATAACCGAAGTTTCCGGCCGGGTCAGGTTTGCCGACATAGAGATCGGCAATACGATCCAGGAACAGATCGACCCGGTTACGGGAAAAGTCAGCCGGACCATTACAGAAGGAAAAGATTCCGAGACACGACCCCGGATCACCTTGCGGGACCAGACTGGAAAAGCGGTGAAACTGCCCTCTTCCAGTGCAGCTGCCCGGTATTATCTGCCGGTCAATGCCATTTTGACGGTGGAAGAGGATGACCATATTCTGGCCGGGGATGTGATCGCCAAACTGCCCAGGGCCACCACCAAGACAAAGGATATCACCGGTGGTCTGCCCAGGGTTGCGGAGTTGTTTGAGGTGAGAAAGCCCAAGGATCCCACCATACTCACGGAAATTGACGGCAATGTCAGCGTTTCCAAGGGTACCAAGGGCCGCCAGAAAGTCACGGTGACACCGTCGGATGTAGGAGAGCAAAAAGAGTATGCCATCCCCAAGGGCCAGCATGTGACGGTGTATGACGGTGATTATATCAAGGCGGGAGATCCCCTCATCGCCGGCAGTGCCAATCCCCAGGACATTATGAACATCAAGGGAGAGGTGGCACTGGCCAAGTATCTGGTGGATGAAGTCCAGGAGGTGTACCGGCTTCAGGGGGTACGTATCAATGACAAACATATCGAGGTGGTGATCCGTCAGATGATGCGCAGAGTGAAGGTGATTTCCACGGGGGATACCAACTTTATTCCCGATGAGCAGGTGGACCGGGTGATGTTCGAGGAAAAGAACCGTGAGGTGGCCATGAAAGGCGGAGAACCTGCCAAAGGAGAACCCCTTATTCTGGGCATCACCAAGGCCTCTTTGTCCACGGACAGCTTTCTGTCTGCGGCATCTTTCCAGGAAACCACCAAGGTGCTGACCCTGGCAGCCATTGAAGCCAAGTATGACGGCCTCAAGGGATTGAAGGAAAATGTGGTCATGGGGCGGTTGATACCGGCCGGGACAGGCTTTCCCGGATACAGTGAGGTTGAAGTGGGATTTGGAGAAGCAGCACAGATGTAAGGAAAATGAAAAATATCTTGACATTTAGAATTTTGATAAGTATTATCCAATATTTTGTCGTATATGGCAATGTATTCAATCGATAAGGAGCGTTGAAAATATTATGCCGACCATTAATCAGTTGGTGAGGAAAAGTAGAAAAAAAGCGGAAAAGAAGGTGAGTACGCCTGCTTTGAAGGGCGGCCCTCAGAAACGCGGTGTTTGTACCAGGGTGTACACATCAACGCCCAAAAAGCCGAACTCTGCATTGAGAAAAGTGGCAAGGGTTCGCTTGACCACCGGTATGGAAATTGCGGCATATATCCCGGGTATGGGGCATAACCTCCAGGAGCATTCGGTCGTTCTGGTGCGCGGCGGAAGGGTAAAAGACCTTCCGGGTGTCCGTTACCATATTGTCCGGGGCGCGCTTGATACACTGGGTGTGGATGACAGAAGACAGGGCCGTTCAAAATACGGTGCCAAGAGGCCCAAATAACCAGATGGGCCTGGATGTATTAATGGATAACATTGGGTGGACATGACAGATGGCACAAAAACAGATCATAATTGAAAACTTTATGAAAAATGCCACGCAGGAACAAAAACTTGCAGCAAAATTTGTAAATTGCGTGATGAAAAACGGAAAAAAAAATGCGGCCCGGAAAGTGGTGACAAAAGCATTGTTGATGGCCGAGGACAAAATCGGCGAACCTGCTCTGGACGTGTTTAAAAAAGCAATCGATAATATCAGGCCTGCTGTGGAAGTAAAATCCAGAAGAATAGGCGGGTCCACCTATCAGGTCCCCACAGATATCAACCCGGCCAGGCAGACTGCCCTGGCTTTCAGGTGGCTGATCAATTTCAGCCGTAACCGTTCTGAAAAAGGGTTTGAAAAAAAGCTGGCTGCTGAGTTAATGGATGCATTCAACCAGCGTGGCGGAGCGATGAAGAAAAAGGAAGATACGCATAAAATGGCGGAAGCCAATAAGGCGTTTGCACATTTTAGGTGGTAAATATTTTAAAAAAAAATCCTGATAACATTCCAATGGAGGAATAGAAAAGATGGCTAAGGAGAAATTTCTGCGGAAAAAACCGCACGTAAACATCGGCACCATTGGTCATATCGACCATGGTAAGACAACGTTGACTGCCGCAATTACCAAGCATGCCGCACTCAAAGGGTTTGGCACTTATATTCCGTTTG
>JAIVHE010000078.1 GCA_020201255.1 Desulfobacteraceae bacterium | reverse complement strand
CCCCCTAATCACATAGCCACATAATCACCTAACTGAGTGCAGCCACAAAAAATGATGGAAAAAATTGTTAAAATGGTCCAGAAAGGTGAGGGAAAAAGAAAGGAGCCCCCTCACGTTTCTTGGCTGAGGCGTTGATAGAGGGCTCCTGCCACATTAACCAATGGCGGGGATCATGATATCACTATACTTGCTTACTCAACAATCATTATTTTCTCTTCTTCATCAAATTGACTTGGATCTGGCGAGGCAAACCAAAGAACGCCGCTGCCCTATTGTGGAGGACCGTTGCACTATGCCAACTACGGGCGTAAACCGCGTGGCGGCCCTCCAGATCTTGAAACACTCTTTGATCTTCGTTACAGCCTTTGCTGCGGGCGTGAAGGATGCCGCCGGCGTGTCATGCCTCCATCGGTCAGGTTTTGGGGCCGCCGGGTGTATTGGGCGCCTGTGATTTTGTTGCTCACCGCCATTCGTCAGGGAAAAAACCCGGATTCAACCTTGGAACGTCTAAAGGGGATTTGCGGAGTTTGGAGATCCACCGTCAATCGCTGGAGGGATTATTTTTTAGAAATTTTTCCAGACAGCTATGCCTGGCGTCGCCTTTCGGGTCATTTTCTGGAAAGGAAAAGGGATCGCCTGATTCATGACCTGTTATCCAGCTACTATCAGGAGATACAACCACCAGAAGCTGCAATGGCCAAGTGTCTCCAAGTTCTTGCTATGGGACCTTGAGAGCCTGGATAGTTGAGGGCTTTCCCCTTTGAGAGTCTGTCACGCAGAAGTTGGGCTGATTCCAGGAGAGGGTCATTTTGATACAAGGTGTCAGCTCACGGTTTTGACCCCGTTTGCCTCCATGGTGGAGGCCGGAGGAAGCAAAGCCGAAAGGAGAGACTCCATGAGCAACACTCAAGCGCCTACTTGGCGACGCTGGGGACAATTTCGTTTCTCAGTGATTGGTGAACTGTTGTCCAGTCCGCCTGCCAAGGGACAACTGCAGCAGGCTATTCAACGGCTTTCACAAAAAATTTATCAACACCCCATTGACGAAGACCAGAGATTCACATTGGGTGCATCAACCATTGAACGGTGGTATTATAAAGCCAAAGATGTTGATGATCCGGTAGCTGTTCTGGGGCGAAAACCTCGATTCGATGCCGGGATACGATGGTCCATGCCCCAAGCACTGCTGGATGCTTTAAAAGCCCAGTACCAAAAGTATCCTCGTTGGACTGTGCAATTGCACTACGACAACCTGAAAGTTGTGGTGCAAGAAAAGCCTGAATTGGGAAAATTGCCCAGCTACAAGACTGTATTACGGTGCATGCGGGATAACGGTTGGTGGAAATCTCGTGAACCGGCCCAGCCTGGTCCCGGGCAAGTACAGGCTGCCAAGCGTCTTGAAAACCGGGAAGTGAGAGGGTTTGAAATATCTTTCCTTCACGGCCTTTGGCATCTTGATTTTCACCATGCAAAAGTTCGCATTCTTGATGCGTCCGGGAACTGGCTTCAGCCCATGGTACTGGCGATCCTTGATGACCATTCCCGTATTTGCTGTCACCTGCAGTTTTATCTGGCCGAGACTGCGGAGTGTCTGGTCCATGGACTGGTCCAGGCTTTTATGAAACGGGGTCTGCCCAGGTCATTGATGACCGATAACGGATCGGCAATGCTGGCAGAGGAAACCACACAGGGTCTTGCTCGTCTGGGCATTGAGCACAAAACCACTTTGCCTTACTCTCCATATCAAAATGGTAAGCAGGAAGTCTTCTGGGGCCAGCTTGAGGGACGTCTTTTGGAGCTGGTACGCAAACATAAGGACTTGAAACTGTCCTTTTTAAATCAGGCAGCCCAGGCCTGGGTCGAACAGGATTACCATCGCAGATTCAACCGGGAGATACAAACAACCCCTTTAGACCGCCTTCTTAACGGTAAAAGCGTTGCCAGAAATATCCCGGAAAGTGAGGCACTCCGCCTTGCCTTTACACGCAGGGAGACTCGGAAACCCAGGCGCAGTGATGCTACCGTCGCTGTTGGCGGCATTCGCTATGAACTGCCTGCCAGGTTCGGCCACATGGAATCGGTTGTCTTACGGGCTCCCGGCTGGGATAGAAGTCAGTTGACTTTGGTAGACCCCGGGACAGATGCCCCCCTTGCACAGCTGATGCCCCAGGATAAAACGGCCAATGCGTCAGGAAAACGCCGGGTGATTTCCCCTGAAATATCCCTGACAGATCCTGTTGATACACTTGAATACCCGGCGCTGCTAAAAAAGTGGATGGCCGATCACGCAGCCACCGGACTGCCGCCTGCATATTTGCCCAAGGAGGAAAACACCATTGAATAACATTGATATTAGAAGCCTGTATGGCCTTAAGTATAATCCTTTTTTGCCAAACATTCCTGAGGAGGCACTTTATACGCTTCCCGGTTCGGAGACGTTTGAGCTTCGTATCCGTTCCATGGCCCGACAGGGCGGCTTTGCTTTGATTACCGGAGAACCCGGGTTGGGCAAAAGCAAGACCCTGCATAAAATATCTTGCGGCCTGGAAAAAGTCCCTGATCTTGCCGTCGGAGTTATGCAGCGTCCTCAAAGCAGGCCGGGGGACTTTTACAGGGAGCTTGGAGAATTGTTTAATGTAGCGCTTTCACCTGCCAACAGGTATGGAGGCTTCAAGGCCCTTCGAGAACGCTGGATACATCATTGCCAGAGTACTTTGTTTAAACCGGTTCTGCTCATTGATGAGGCCCAGCATGTCTCTGACGAATGCCTGACAGAATTAAGAATCCTTCAAAGCCACCAGTTTGATTCACAAAACCTATTGTTTACGATACTTTGTGGAGATAACAGGCTTCCTGAAAGATTTCGTTCACCGGAACTGTTGCCATTGGGAAGCCGGATCGGCCCAAGATTGGTTCTTGAACCGCTTACTCCGGATCAGTTGCAGGAGTACCTTCATTTTGCACTGGATCAGGCAGGAAACAGCCAATTGATGTCCGAAGAATTGATACGGACCCTGGCCGGTCATGCCGCCAACAATTTGCGGATTCTCAATCAGATGGCTGCAGAGCTTCTTAATACTGCCGCAGTGAAAGAACTGCCAAAAATAGATGAGGCCTTATTCTTTCAATTGTTCTCACCCAGTCGATCCAGACCCAAACGAAATTAATTTTTTTTCCAAACAATCACCCAAAAAATATAGGAAAATAATATGAGTATTTATGATGATCCTGATATTACATTTGAGGAAATTGCCAGAGAATTAGGATATTTGATGCGTGACATAGCCGTTACTGGACTTAAAAGTTTGACTCGGGAATATCGGGAGTTCAGGAAATTCCAAATGGAACAGGATGCAAAGCAAAGTCCCATAGACCACGACGAGTGGATATAACCAATATGCCCGGACTTCAGGGTCCGGGCACATACCCATGGAACGAATTTTACAAAAAATCTGTAATTATTTTAACCATCGCTTCACTTTGGCTGTCCTTGATGAATCAACAGGCAGATGGCCAGTCACCTATTCTCCTAAAAATATCCCCTATCTTAAAGCTGAAAATGCCGGCGGCAGACACATCCTGATTAAACCGGATTCTGCCATCCAGCCTTATTACTTGCTTGCAGACGATTTAGACAGCGACCTGCTTACCCGGCATCACCAATTAAAATCGGGAATTTTTAAACCCGGCAGAATGGTCATAGAAACTTCGCCTGGCAATTATCAGGTATGGATTCATAGCTCTCGTCACCTTGACCTTGCTGAAAAACGGTATTGGCTGGGGAAACTGCACAGCGACCCCGGCGCAGACCCTAAAAACAGATGGGGGCGGTGCCCCGGGTTCCGGAACAGAAAGGTAAAACACAAAACGCCTTCAGGACAGTACCCATTGGCAAAACTCGTATGGGTTGATTGGAAACGCCAGGCCAATATCCCTGAAATAAAACTATCCCCCTGTTTTCAAATGGCTTTTTCCCATAAACCCCGGGGGGCGTGTGTCATAAAAACAATATTACCCGGCCCCTTTATAATAAAGGTAACGAATCCGCCACAGATTTTGCATATGCTTTGGCTCTCTATCGAAGAGGATTTAACCGAACAGAAATCTACAATCGTATTATCCAGGAAAGGCAGGATTGGCATAATCATGTAGGTGAACAAAGAAAAACACAGTATCTGACGAGAACTTTATTGAAAGCAGAAAAAATTATTGGCTAAAATCGGATGCATTTGATTTTTGTTCTCGGCCTGATTTATCCTGATTGCTCTCAGAAGGAACGGTTCTAATTACCGCTTCTTCCCGTTTTCTTACCTTATTCAAACCTTCCTGCTTATATACCTTAAAAAAAATACGACCGATGAGCGCAATGCATCCCTCATCTTTGTTGATCATCAA
>JAIVHE010000381.1 GCA_020201255.1 Desulfobacteraceae bacterium | reverse complement strand
ATCGGGGTTGTATTCTTTGGCAATGGCCGCTATGATGGAACTGTCCAGACCACCGCTCAAAGACACGGCATTGGCACCATCCATCCGCCGTTTGACCGCATCGATCATCAATTCCCTGAGAATAGCGGCAGCCTCCATGACATCATCCCCCGGGTCCGGCACTTCCGGATGATACGACTCAAACGGTTTCAATCCTTTTTTGGAACTGAAGATATGACTGGGCGGCAGTTCATGGATATCGAACGGCACATGATCCTTCAATCCCTTCATTTCACTGCTGAAATGAAGCACGTCACCATTCCAGCCGTAAAAAAGCGGTCTGGCGCCGATCCCGTCCCGTGCCAGAATTACTTCATCATTTTTTTCGACAATGGCGCAGACAAAACTGCCGTCCATATGTGAAAAACAGTTCTGATCATATTTTTCATACAGGTCGAGGAACAGATCTATATCCCGCTGGCTGCTGTCGGCACGCTCATCCACCAGTTCTCCGTCAAACAGAAAATAGGGGGGTTCGTCAAGGCTGGCACAGCAGGTCTGTTTGGGTGACAGATTGATCTCATTGGTACCTACCGCGCCCCGGTGGTCGGGAATTGACCGGACACGCATATTGTCAGATCCCCGGTGCCGCATATCTTTCAATATTTTTCCCATGAGCGGGGCGCAATCGACATCGATTTTTCCATGTTGCGAAACGATTCCGGCTATACAGGCCATTGTAATACCTCCTGTTTTTTTGCGGTTAGAAAAAATGGCGGGTAATAATTTTTCCAGTATCATTGGTTTTCGTGAAGTGCGGATGTGAACCGTATACGAAAGCACAACCAATCCCTGCAAAATTATGGGCTGCCATATCTTTTGACTATAAATTATGTTGCTTCATATATTTCATATTCAAATATTATGCCCCAAAATGATATAAATGTCAATACCCGCAGTCAGCCGCAGATCAATTCCATTGGATATCGTTTTTCAGACAGGCCTGGTCCGGTTTTTTTGGGTGGCAATGACCACCACCACAGCATCCTGGAGAGCAAAAACCATCTTTCTTGACACCCGGTCCGGACCATGCCATAAAAGACAAAAATTGTCCAGAACCTGCCGGGCAGAAAACCAAAAATGACAGGAAAAAACCAGGATCAATTTTTTTGGTTGTGTGTTACATAGCCTGAATTATCCTTCTGAGGAATCGGGAAAATTACCGGAGGAAAACAGATATGTGCGGGATTGTGGTATATTACGGGGATGCACAGAACCGGCTGACAAGGATTTTAACCGGTATGTGGGCCATTATCTACCGGGCACCGGACAGCACCGGCATCGGATTGATCGGCAGTGATCTGGAGCCTATCAAGATCCGGCGGGAACGGGGCTCGGTGGAAAATCTGATCGACCGGCTCATGATCGATCCGGTATTTGAAGAAAAAGATATGCAGGCCGGTGCGTTCCTGGAGGATGACATGGGCAGCCAGGCTGACCGGATCACCCGGTTTCAGGAAAAGCTGCTGGCCCATGAAGGGTTTTGCTTTGAAAGTTCTTTGTCATTTCCCACCTGGACCGGTATGACCGATCCTCAGTTCCCGCTGTATGTGCCGCCGGGAACACGGGGAAATCCCCGGATCCAAAAAGCGTTCATTATTGATTCCCCCAAGGCATTGAAAGCAACCATGGACTGCCTGATGATGGAGTATGATCTGCCGGCGGCAGTGGTGGAGAAACTGATCAGAAACGGGTTGCAGATCCAGGTGGACCAGGCGGCGGCATCCGGGCCCCTGCCGGTGGAACGAGCGGATCTGTTTCACGAGTTTGCCCAGATCTTCAACCGGTACGCCTATGATGAAACCCCGGTCCGGCCCCGCCGGGTGGCCGGCAGGCAGGGTCCGAAAAATCCCTTTGCCAGAAAATATGTATGGCATTACCTGCGGCAGGTGAAAATCTTTCTGCCTGCGGACTACACCCCGGACGGCATTGCCAATTTGTTCCGGTATCTGGATGCCTGGGTGGTGGCCGGTCTGACCCAGGATGCCATCGACCGGATACAGATGATTTTCGAAAACTTCTGGGTGGCATATACCAACCGGCCGGCCCATCACTGGCAGATCCTCTACCGGATCGAACGGACCTGCAATGTGTATGGACTGGCTGCCACAGCTGTCTTGGCCTATTACCAGACCCGGATCTATATGCCCAAAATCACGGGCGGGAAAAAAAGCGATGTAGAGTCCCGGATCAAACAATACCTCACACAGGTGGTGGGCATGGTGCTGCGCACGGACAACTCAACCGAATTGTTCGCCATGCTCTGGGGGCACTATTTTGAGGCTGCCTGGCAGGAAAACCAGCGGTATAAAATCATCGAGGACCAGCACCGCCTGGATCTGGAGGATATGTCCATCTGCAGCCATTCCATCGATTATACGGTTTTCAAAAAAATGCGTATGAAATCGATACATGACATAGATGAAATGGCGTTTATCAAGGCAGTGGAGGCCATGATCCCGTCAGGGGGCCAGTTCGCCGTATCCGGCATCAGCCGGGTATCACCGGACCGGCTTTTTGTGGCAGCCCACAACCGGCCGGTGTACATTGTCAAACGAAGGGAAACATCCGACTTCATGGTAGTGTCGGATATCAACGCGGCCCTGGGGCTGTTTCCCCAGACATTGATCCAGTCCACACGCATCAAGCTAATGAAACTGATGAAAAAGTTTTCAAAAAAATCCATGATTGTGGAGCCGGATTTCTTTGATTTGAACCCCCCAACAGAAGACGACTGGTTCAGGCAGGAAAAAAAAGCCATGCTTGCCCCGTTTCTTGTGGATGTTTACGCTCTGGACCAGCCGCAGATATTTGCACGGATTCAGACAAAAGCAGGCAAAGAAGGGGTGATGCGGCACCTGCATTTCCAGGATTTTTCCGGCAAAATCAGAACAGATATCCGGCCCGAGCAGACACATATCACCCCTGTGTCATTTCAAAAGGATTTTGGCAAAACCTTTTACGAAGAGCATCTGCTGGAAACCCCGGGCTTGATGAAAGATATTTTGCACCGGTATACAGATGCCGCCATGTCACAGCCCCGTTTTGATATCCGGCGCCGCCTTTTAGAGAGGCGTTTCGGAGGCAATATGGCCAATTTGAACCGGATTATCCTGGTGGGGACCGGATTCAGCTATCTGGCAGCACAAATTGTGGAAAAAACAATGGAATCGTTTTTTTCCGGGGTCAACCTTGTTGTGACCACTCCTGAGGGTATCAGCCACGTAAAAACCGCCATCAACCCGGACCGGGACCTGGTGGTCATGGTTTCCTGGTCCGGTACCACATCGGATATGATTGATTTTGCCATGGTGTTGCTCAAACACAATATTCTCATGGTAGGCATCACGGAAAAACCGTTCTCCGACATGGCCCTGGTGGTGAGAAAAAGTGCCGGGGTCATTCCGGTACTCAGCGGTGAAGAGGTCACTGTGGCGCCATTGAAAAGTGCCATGTGCATGCTTTTGACCCTGGATCTGTTCTGTTTGTATCTGTGCGGGATTACCTCGGCGCAAACTGACACCATAGCTGACCTGATAAAAGAAATGGGCACCCTGCCTGAGCAGCTGGATGCCCTGCTTGCGGATGCATCAGTGCCCGCATTCTGTAAAGAATCCACCAAATCGTTGCAAAACACCGTGCTTCACTATATTGTTGATGCATTTCACGATGTGGGAGCTGCAAAAATTGGGGCCTTAAACCTGGAACTCAATTCCTGGACCTCCATGGGCACTGCGGTTGATTTTTCCGAAATGGACCGGTTTCTGGAAATTCCCATGACAAAAGATGATTTCATACTGGTGCTTGCCACCAACAGGCAGCGCCTGGATGAAGCTGTCCGGTTCATGGAGGCCCTGCACAGACAAAACACCCGTTTTATCGCCGTGACGTACCAGAACAGGGAGCTGGAGGTGATCAGAAAACTGGCAGACCAGGTGATTCTGCTGCCCGAGGTGGCTTCCCATTTTCAGCCGTTCATGGATTTGCCGTTTCTGTTTTTACTGGGATTTTATTTTGGCCTTGCCCATGGCAGGCTGGCAGGTGAAATGCCCAGAAACATGGCCAAATCCGTTACCGCCGGCAGGACAAAAAACGGCAAAGACTGGTCGTTTTCCGATATTCTGGATGATATGGACCAAAAACAGCAGGCCCTGGGACTTGGTATCTATCCCGTGGTACAAAGTCCCGAATCCCTTTGCTGGCGCAATCTGGCAAAAGACAATACGGAAACGCGCTATTATGATGATCTTCTTTTGCTTGGGGCGGCCCTGCATGAAAAGGATGCATTTTCAGCTGTTTTTGCAAAAACCGATGACACCGGGCTTGAAAAACTGTCCCGCCTGATTTTTACCCACCTGGCAGAAGACGGGATGCTCATTTTTGTTCCCATGGACAAAATGGCGGAAGCCGGGTGCCGGAATTTCGCCCGGTTGTGGGAACCGTTTTTGGGGATCCCCATCCAGGTCGAGTTTGCTGAAAAATTCAAAAATATCAGCCCGGAGGACAATCTGGTGGTAATGGTTGCGTCACAGATACCGGATGATCACAGATTGTCGGTTCTCCTTGATACTCCCCATGAGAATCTGGTCTGGATCGGTCCGGAAAACGATGCAATATCCCGTAGATTAGCTGCAGGTTTTCCGGAAGGCTATTATGTGAAAAACCCCGGCCTTTTGTGTCGGTATGAACACATGTATGTGGCGCTGTCCCTGTTTTTTTCAAAGATCATGTCCTTTCGGTATCCCGGGCGGGCAAAGCGATTTGATGCCCATTTTAAGCTGATGCTGCCCCTGATGCAGACGATTCTGGCCGATGACGGCTTGCGCCGGCAATTGCAAAATGCTGTCCAGGAAAATCAGGCGTATAAAAAACAATTGTTTCTCACCGGTATGCGGGGAAACTGTATCACCTGGAAAACCCATTTCAGGGGCCAGCAATCCCGGGGCATAGAAAGCGATCCCTTCGGGGTATCCGCTTATTCCCATCTGGTAATGGTGGATTACCGGGTGGATGAAAAATTTGTGAAACTGGTATCTTGCGAAAAAATGAAAACCGCCTTTGGAAAAGATCTGGTCCAAAATTGGGAAGCCCGCTACCTTGGAGGCGCAGCAGTGGATGAATTTTTATCCAAAACATCCATGCCGTTTTCACCGGATGCGGTTCTGCCCTTTTTTGTCGACGGTAACTGGTATTTGCCGGTACTCAGGCCGGAATATGATACAGACCAGGATTGCCTTATCATTATTGATGCCACCAGCGAAGCCCGGTTCGATGCAGCCCTGGATGAACTGGCCACCTTCGGCAGCCGGTATGCCCGGATGGTTGTCATCACCCAGAAGGGTTTTGCCCGGGATACCCGGCTGTCCAATTTGAAAAAATACCCTTTAAGCCATATTGTACTGGTGCCGGGAATAGTTGAAAGTACCGGTGATACCGGGATCATATCCGATTATCTGCTGCCTGTGGCCATGGGTCTGGTGGGCGCGGCCATGAAGTTTCTGGATGCCCGCACCGACGAACCTCAAAACGCTCATATCCATAAATAGCCCATACATAAAATAGTGTCCGCAATCACCGGTTTCCGGTGATTGCGGACACTATGGTTTGTTTCATAACGTCATGTCTGGATATTTGCCATACGCATGCCAGGATTTCGACCCTTTTCTGCGCAGCACTCTTCGGTTCTCGAAACCGCCCCTGGCGGTATCATGTGCCCGGCCCGATATCCTGCAGGGGCTAACAGCTAAAAGCTAACAGCTAAAAGCTAACAGCTACAATGCTGCCAACGCCTCTTCCGCCCGGGAGGTCTTCTGAACCGTATGGGAGGAAAGCAGGGCTTTTGCCTTTTCATTGCACTTGGTGAACAGGTCTGTTTTGCCCTGTTTTTCCCAGGATTCAAACCTGGACCTGTCCATGAGTTCCGGCATGAGATGGGCCGTACGGAAATGGGCAAAGGTGTGGGGATCACTTAAAAATATGGCATTTTCAGAACTTTTGCTGACCCGGTCAATGACATCCAGGGCCAGGGTCTGCTCGTTCACAGGGATGCCTTCCACAAAATATCTGGCCATGGACACCATCTCATCTGCCATGGTCAACATTTCCAGACTGGAAGTGTGACCGGATTCAATATATCCCACATCATGGATCACATTGCATCGGGACAGCATGGCCGTGATAATGGACAGCATGCCTTCCGCCCCTGCCTGGGCATCAATGACTTTGGAATCGGTGGAGCCGGCAAAAGACCAGATGGGGATCTGGTACAGTTCGTCGCGCATGTCGGCAAAGGCGGCCTGGGTGAGGCTCCATTCTGTACACCCATAAGATACCACGGTGTGTTTCATGTCCAGAACAGAGACATTGGGGGCAAATAAAAATGGTGCGCCCTTGTTGGCCAGCTGGTGGATTACCAGTCCCACCAGGTTTTCCGCAATACCCTGGGCCATGGCACCGGCCAGGGTTACAGGGGCGCCGCCGCCTGCGTTGCATCCGGAGGGCAGGCAGATGGGGATCTCTTTTTCCGCACAGAACACCAGTTTTTCCATGACGTTTTTCGGATACAGCAACGGACTGATGGCTTCGGAATAGTTGAACAGGAACGGT
>JAIVHE010000380.1 GCA_020201255.1 Desulfobacteraceae bacterium | reverse complement strand
TCTGACCCGAAGTATTGCCCAGGGCAGCCGGGCCGGCCTGGTTTCCGTGGCAGGCATCATGTCCGGATGTGTGGTCCATGTTCTGGCAGCCGCCTTTGGCCTGTCCCTGATCCTGTCCACATCAGCCATTGCTTTTTTTCTGGTGAAATGGGCAGGTGCCCTGTACCTGATTTTTCTGGGCATCAAATCATTGACATCCAGGGTCCCGGCATTTGAAACCCGGGATGCCCGGTTTTCCGACAGGGACCTGATCACCATCTACAAACAGGGGATCATCACCAATGTGCTCAACCCCAAAGTGGCTCTGTTTTTTTTGTCTTTTCTGCCCCAGTTCATCAACCCGGCCCATGTCCGGGGGCCTTTGCCCTTTCTGGTGCTGGGGGGAACCTTTTTGTTCACCGGCACCATCTGGTGCCTGCTGTTAACCCGGTTTGCATCCCGCATGACCCGGACGCTGCGTGAAAATGCCAGAATCGGCATCTGGATGCAAAAGTTATCCGGCGTGGTTTTTATCGCCTTCGGCCTGAAGCTGGCTTTTGATGCCAGATAAGCAGGAAAACGGTTGTTGAAGAAAAAATGAACGGAAAAAAGTTGTTTTACCGGTGTTTTACAGGGCTGCAGTAAAAAATTTCTGGCGCAGCCGTTCAAAATGTTTTTTAATTCTGTTTTGCCGCACAGAACCCAGCTGTTTTGTGTTTTGCGAGGTAATCAAATCTGACATCTCATCGATTTCTTGTGCCGTACTGCGGACCTCTTCGTTCCAGTCCCCTTTGTCCATAACCACAAACCACAATCGGAAACTCTGGGTATAAAGCCGTTCCGTCACCTCTTTCAATACCGGGTTGCCTGCGGCATCATGGATGATATCTCGAATGGCAAAGTCCACTTGTGAAAGGGATTTGCGGTTTTTGTTATCAATCAGGGCATCACATTTTTTTCTAAGGTCTGCAAGAAGACGCAGATGGGAGCTGGTAAGCTGTTCTCCGGCCAAATGGCCCTCAAAGGCTTCACATTCAAACCGCACCTGGAAGACATTCATTATTTTACTGAATTCAATTTCCGATACCATGCTGCCGGTCCGGGGAATTATTCTGACCAGTTGTTCCCATTCCAGGCGGTTGAGAACATCCCGCACCGGAGACCGGCTGATGCCGAATTCTTCCGCCAGTATTTTTTCGTTGAGAATCTGACCGGGCTGATATTCCAGAAACAAAATCCGGTCCCGCATAATCTGATAAATGGTGTGGTTCATAAATGCCTGCCTTGTGCAGCAAGCGGTAATACCGCTCTACATGGTATTGCCGCTTTCATTAAGAATTTTTACCAAAAAAAAGAATAAAAAAGCTTGACATAAAATTTCATGCACTGATATACCATTAACAGGTTTAATAGTATTAATAAAGAGATTTCTATAGCATTTCAATAGTTTTATTTGCTCCGGAGGGTAGTCTTTATCAACGGGTGCTCCCTGATATATGTATGATGGAGGACAATGACGATTTATCACATCAATAGAAAGACCCAGGCGTGGTATGGAGAATCCATCGGTATTTTAATTCTGGATGCCGCCTACCCCTGCATTCCCGGAAATATCGGCAATGCCGGCACCTTTGCCTTTCCGGTGCGGTATCAAAAGGTGGCGGATGCGTCCATCGACCGCCTGCTCAACCAGCAGGACCCCTCCCTGGCAGAGCCCTTCATACAGGCCGCCCGAAAACTTCAGGATCAGGGGGTGCGTGCCGTGACCGGTGCCTGCGGATTCATGGCGCTTTTTCAGCAACAAGTGGCCGAAAGCGTGGATATCCCGGTGTTTCTTTCCAGTCTTTTACAGATCCCGTTTATCCACCAGATAACAAAGAAAAAAATCGGGATTATCACCGCCAATGCGAGTTGCCTTCGCCCCGGACATTTTACATCCGCAGGAGTTTCGCTAGACCTGCCCCTGGTGATTGCCGGAATGGAAGACCAGCCGGAGTTCAGGGATGCGGTCCTGATGGAAAAAGGCAGCCTGGATTCCGACAAAATCCGAAACGAAGTTGTGGAAGTGGCAAAAGAGTTGGTTCAAAACCATCCTGATATCGGCAGCATCCTTTTAGAATGCAGTGATCTGCCGCCGTATGCCCATGCCGTCCAGTCGGCGGTCAAACTGCCGGTGTTCGATTTTTTCACCATGATCAACTACGTGCATACAACACTTGTGCGCAGTCCGTTTTCAGGATTCATGTAGATGCGGGGACACCGGAAAATTTATACTTCACGCTTTCAAGAGCAGCATAGATATGTTATCTACATATCCATGCTGTTAATTTTATATCAAGGAGGAAAGAAAATGATGAAAAAAAGACTGTTTATTCGAGGACTGGCTGTATCACTGATCTGCGGGCTGCTGATGGTTACAGCTGCTTCCCAGGTGCAAGCCAAGGACGAAAAGTTCAAATGGCAGCCCTCATCCTGGCTCCCGTCCGGGGTAAGCTGGGACACCATTGGGTATGTTTCCAAAAAGGTGGAAAAGATGTCCAACGGACGTCTGCAGATGACCCCGAGTTCTCCCGGAGCCATTGTTCCGGTTGCTGAACAGCTCAGCGCTGTCGGTATGGGGATCATGAAAGCTACCTTTATCTGGCCGGGATATTTCCCGGGCGAGCTGCCGGTTGCATTCATGCACGGGGATTGTTTTGCCGCTCCCCAAAGCATCGGCGAGATGCGCTATCTGTATGAAACCTATGAAGACGGCAAAATCATGGACATTCTGCGCAAGGAATATGCCAAGCACGGAGTGCACCTGGTGGGCAACATGTACTGGATCCTGGACAACCTCATGATCTCCAAAAAGCCCCTTAAGGGTGTGGATGACATTGATGGTATGAAATTCCGGACATCTGAACTGATCGCATTGCAGCTGGCCGATCTGGGCGCAGGAACCATCTGGGTTCCCGGAGATGAAATCTACACCATGCTGTCCACCGGCGCCGTGGATGCCATCACCTTTTCCCATGCCGCAGACATGGTGGCAATGGGATTTCATGAAGTCACCAAATACTGGGTAAAACATCCAAAAGCCGTAGGACCTGCAGCTGATGCCCTGATTGTAAATCTCAAAGAATGGAACAAACTGCCGGATGACCTCAAGGCCATCGTTGAAACAGCAGTGGAAGCCGGTACCGCCAGAAACCATTACGAGGCGGAGCGTGTCATCAGCGAAGCATGGGAGTACGTCGCAGGGCAAGGCATTGAAATCATCGAATGGTCGGATGAAGATGCCAAAATCCTGGCAGGCAAAGCCAGGGAAGTCGTACCGGAAAAATATTTGAAAGACCCAGCCTTTGCTGAAATTTTCAGCATCGTTGACAAATGGGCTATGGAAATGGGTTACTGGGCCGAAAAGTAATCATCCTCTGAAAAAGACCTCCCTGCAACGCCGGGGAGGTCTTTTTACATTCAACTATTAATTGCACACCGAAGAAAAGAGAGGATTACAGATGAAACAGATCCTGTCTGTCATTGACGGTATCAGTGAATGGAGCGGAAAAATAGTCAGTTTTCTGATTGTTTTTATCATGGCGATTCTGTTGTATGAGGTGGCCATGCGATTTGTGTTCAACGCCCCCACCAACTGGGCCCACGAGTTGACGCTGCACATGTTCGGGTTTTTATCGGTGCTGTCTGGTGCATATGTACTCCGGTATGACCAGCATGTTAAAATCGATATCTTTTACAATTTTTTTCCACCAAGAGGCAGGGCCATAATTGACTCCTTCACCTATCTGGTTTTTTTTCTGTTTGTCGGGTTGCTGCTCTGGCATAGTACGACCATTGCCTTGTGGTCCATAAAACTGGGACAGACGGTTTCACCTTCTCCCTGGGGATCGCCTTTGTGGCCCACCAAGAGCGCTGTACCGGTGGCTGCACTGTTCCTTCTTCTGCAGGGAATCGCCCAGTTCATTAGAGTTCTCACCTTCGCTGTCACTGGAAAGGAATTAACATGACTGAATGGATTCCAATGGCGGTTCTCATCGCCGGGCTGATGATGGGCCTCATATCCGGGTTTCCCATGGCGTTCACCCTGGCAGGCACATCGGTTATTGCCGCTGTAATATTTTTAGGTCCGGACAGCCTGGGTTTTGTCGCCACCAACGTATTCGGCATGATGTCCAACATGATTTTGATTGCGCTGCCCCTGTTCATATTTATGGCCAATGTCTTAGAAAAATCTGATGTGGCCCATGACATGTACGCGTTTATTCACCAGGTGCTGGGTCCCCTGCGGGGCGGTCTGGCCATGGGAACCGTGTTTATCTGCGCCGTTATTGCGGCCATGTCCGGTGTCAGCACAACAGGGGTTGTCACCATGGGGATCATTGCTTTGCCCATCATGCTGCAGCAGCGGTATAACAAAAGCATTGCCATCGGACCGATACTGGCCGGTGGGGCATTGGGT
>JAIVHE010000077.1 GCA_020201255.1 Desulfobacteraceae bacterium | reverse complement strand
ATAATGGATATCGCGGTATTTTGCAGATCTGTTTTTCCGTCAAGCCCGTCTGCCATGGCAAGGGATGCAACCAGTTCTTTGTCTTTGTCTTTTTCCATTTTTGCCATCACATGGTTGACAAACCCCTTCTGGTTCAGATCCGCTTTGACAATGATATTTCCAATATGACAAAGTCGTTGTGAATAAAAATAATCCAGCACCCCTGATTTTTGCACATCCGGTATGATATCAGGGGAGTGAAGCATCAGAGACAACAGTTGTTTTTCCCTGGGATCGGACATCAGTGCCTGATCATTTTCCCGGTGGTCCGGCACCGATATTTCCGGTTTTTTCTGGACCACCTGTTCTCTGACTTTCTCAAGCACGGCCTTCTCATCAATGCGCAGCATTTCAGCCATTTCCCTGATATACAAAGACCGCAGGGCACTGTCCTGTATGTCTGCCAGATGGGGTTTCATATCATCCAGTATCCGTATTCTTCCCTCCACAGACAGTCCATGGGTATCCATGGCCACCTGGAGCAAAAAGTGCATCACGGATTTTGCCTGGTCCGCCAGATCCAGAAAAGCATCCGGTCCATTTTGCACCACATACGTGTCCGGGTCGTCTCCCTGGGGCAATACCAGTATGCGCGTATCCACGCCTTCTTTCATAAAGGTGGTAATACTGCGTTTTGCTGCATTGATGCCGGCTGCATCTGAATCAAATACCAGCACCATGGCAGGGGCATAGCCTTTCAGTATTCTGACATGTTCAGATGTCAGGGCGGTGCCAAGGGTTGCCACGGTATTTTTAATGCCGTTCTGAAACAGAGATAAAAAATCAAAATATCCCTCCACAATATGCACGGTGCCGGTTTTGCGGCAATACTGCTTGGCTGCGTGAAGACCGTATAAAATCCGGGTTTTGCTGTACACCGGTGTTTCGGGTGAATTCATGTATTTGGGCATACTGTCGTCCATGACCCGGCCCCCGAATCCTGCTACCTGCATATTGATGTCAAAAATGGGAAACATCAGACGGTTTCTGAACCGGTCATAGAATCCGTTCTGCTGCTTTCTGGGAAGAATCAATCCTGAATGTAAAGCAGCCTGTTTTCCAATTTTTTCTTTTTTAAAAAAACCGACCACACCTTCCCATTGATCCATGGCATACCCAAGATGAAATTCATCAATGGTTTTTTGGGTGATGCCCCGTTTTTCAAGGTATTTTCTGGCAGGACCCCCGGACCGATCCTGTAAGAGAAGGTCACCATAATAGGCCATGACTTTTTTGTTCAAGCGAAACAATGATTCTTTTAAAACAAGGGCCTTTTGTCTGGATGGGTCCAGGTGCCGGGTTTCAACCACAATGTTGTATTTTCGAGCAAGCATTTTGGTCGCTTCCACAAAAGAAAGCCCATGATATTTCATCACATAGGAAATAGCGTTCCCACCGGCACTGCATCCAAAGCAATGAAAAATCTGTTTTGCCGGGTTCACCGAAAACGACGGGGTCTTCTCTGAATGAAACGGACACAGACCAAAAAAATTCTGGCCTGATTTTTTTAGAATAACAGATTCTGATACGATATCAACAATGTCTGAGGTGTTTAGAATTTCTGAAATTTTTTCTTCAGGAATAAACATCGCTTCAGGTCATGACTCCAAAATTTCAAACGGTTATGCAATATTATGCAATATGCAACAGTACTTCAATTTAAGTACATAAAACAACTTGTCAATCACCTGTAACCGGTAATTATGCTGCTGCTGAAATCCGTATGGCTTCTTGTAAATCAAGGCTGCCCTCGTAGAGTGCTTTTCCTGTAATGATGCCGGTCACCCCGAAGGTTGCTATCTGGCACAGATGTTTGATGTCATCAAGCGTTGAAACCCCGCCGGAAGCGATCACCGGTATGGAAACCGCCTGTGCCAGGGCTGCGGTCTCCTGGATATTGGGACCGGTCTGCATCCCGTCTCTGTGGATATCTGTAAAATTAATGGCGGCCACGCCGGATGATTCAAATTGTTTTGCCAGGTCCACGGCCCGGGTTTTAGATGTCCGGCTCCAGCCTTCAACCGCCACCATCCCGTCCCTGGCATCAATGCCCACCACAATCTGCCCTTCAAACAATGCACATGCCTGTTTTACAAAGTCAGGCCGATACAACGCTTCACTGCCGATGATGACCCGAAAAACACCGGCGGCCAGATATTTTTCAATGGTGTCGAGATCCCGGATGCCCCCGCCCACCTGTATGGGCACGGAAACCCGGTCCAGGATACGCACAATGGTATCAAAATTGACGGCTGATTTGGCAAAGGCCCCGTCCAGGTCCACCACATGAATCAGCCCGGCGCCTTGTTTTTCCCATTTCACCGCCATTTCTGCCGGGTCATCCGCATAATGGGTGGCATCTTCCATACGCCCCTGGAGCAATCGGACGCATTTGCCCTGTTTAATATCAACTGCAGGTATAATAATCATACGTTACCATCTTTTTTGTGTCAGACCATTGAAGGCTGTGAATTTATCCGGCCGTTACAGACTGCCTTTGCTGGACAGGATGCCGGCAATTTTCTCATTCATCCGGGTTGCCTGGTGCAAAGACCGCCCCAGGGCCTTGAATATTGATTCCAGCACATGGTGCTCATTGGTACCATAAAACCCATTGATATAAATGATACACCAGATAAGGTCGGTTGGACAAATCAATGGTGACCCTGGAAAGGGCTTCATCCATTGGCACGCAACTGTCGCCGAACCGCTGGATTCCTTTTTTATCCCCCAGTGCGGTAAAAAGGACCTGCCCCAGGACCAGCCCGACATCTTCCACTGTGTGGTGAAAATCAACCGCCAGGTCTCCGGTTGCAATGATTTTGAGATCAAAAAAACCATGGACACAGAACGCTGTAAGCATATGATCAAAAAAGGCAATGCCGGTTGTGATATCCGCATTGCCTGTTCCATCCAGATCCATCTGGATCTCTATTTTTGTTTCTTTTGTCTGTCTTGAAACCCCTGCATCCCGCGCCATGAAAAATCCTTGAAAATTAGGTGCAGACCGTTGTTTGGTCGGTTATTTATTGTCACAACAAAACATTGTCGGAACGAATCAGACAACAGTACGCAAAAACAGGTATATTGTCAATTAATTTGTTGCAATCTTTATGGATATTTGCCCAAAAGCCGCAATGGCTTCAGGCTGCTTTTGGTCTTATTTGATCAATTTCACAATCTGTCTGAAGTGATCCCCTTTTGCCCTGCGCATCAGCTCGAAAAAAACCATTTCCACAGATGTTATCTGGGCACCGGAATGGCGGATTCTCTGAAGTCCGACTTCTTTGTTTTCCCTGGTTCTGGACGATACGCAATCAGATACCACCTGAACTTCATATCCTTTATTGAGAAGCTCATAACCGGTCTGGAACACACAGATATGGGTTTCAATGCCGGTGATCAACACCTGGTTCCTGGACAGGGCATCGAATTTTTCCATGAATGCCGGTTCCCGGCAACAGGAGAAACTGTCTTTTTCAATAGGAGATGTCTTTGCCAGCAATGGTCGGATCTCATCCACCGTGGGGCCGAGCTTTGCCGGTATCTGTTCCATCCACAGAATGGGCACTTCCAGTATATTCATTCCTTTTATCAGTATTTCCAGGGACTGAAACAGTTTTTCTTTCTCGTGCATTACCTGTGCCAGCTGGCCCTGAACATCCACCAGCAGCATGACGGTATTGTCAATGGATAACATGGGAAACCCTCCTCTTTTATTTTTTTCGGTTGCATAAATCATCGTACCGGGTAAACTATCTAACAGGTTTTCGACAAAAACAAGTTTTTTTGATATTATCTTGTTTTTTACCTGATAGCTACCCGTACCTTGAACAACTTACGACGGAATGGCCCATGATAAAACAAAACAGAGCGCTCTTTCTGTTGATCTTCCTTGCCTTGACCTGCCTGGCCTGTGCCGGCCGCAGCTCCCGGGAACCGGCAGCACCTCTGTCGGCAGCCGACCTGTCCGTTTTGACAGACACCCGCAGAACCATCGTACAAAATGCGGTAGAAAGCATTGGTACACCCTATCACTGGGGCGGTCACACCCCCGGCCGGGGATTTGACTGCAGCGGTCTGGTTTTTTATACCCATAAAATTGCCGGCATCCAGGTTCCCAGAACAACCAGGCATCAATTCAAACAAGGAAAAAAGATCCCCCGGTACCAGCTTGTACCAGCAGATCTGGTTTTTTTCCTTATCCCAGATAAAAAAACCGCTTTTCATGTGGGCATCTATGTGGGAGAAAACCAATTCATCCATTCCCCTGGCCGTGGAAAGCAGGTAATCCGATCCCATCTGGACAATCCATACTTCAAAAAAAACTATGCCGGTGCCAGGTCTTTTCTTTGACAGCCAAATACCTGTTCTAGTAAAGTGATTTCAGATTTTTCGAAAAGGTTCATGGCACATGACCCCACCGATATTTTTTGGCTACCTGTGTAACTGTGAAGCCTTTTGTTAAATCGGTATTTAGCGGATTTGCCAATGTTGGCATTTTCGCTAAATAGTTCACAGGTTAACTCTCTGGCATATCCCAAGCTTTTGGCAATCCTGTCCTTATACCAATTGTTTTCAGTTTTATCAGATGGATGAGGAAAACAGGATTATCGGAAATGCTATATATGGCATTTCCGATAATCATCAAATGATATATACCGGTATCCCGCCCGGGTAAAGGAATTCACCAAAAATAACAATCTGACCGCCCCGACATATTCACCCGCAAATCTGTACCTGATTCTTCTGTCAATCTCAAAATTATTGCGGGACATGCTCCTGGTTGAGTCTTTTCCGGAAACAGGCCCGATTCCCGGCATATGTTTTAAACTCTTTTTCGAGAGCGCACCCGCCGGGGCATTGCCCGGCACCAAACCCACAAGCAACTCAAATGAGTTACTTAGAAGTCCACCCCTGGGCACGCCCAGACCAAACGAGCAAGTAACTTTATGAACACAAATCCTGGCATTGAAGACAAGTTTGATGTAAAAGGAGCATTTAATGGTGCGAAGCAGGCCGGTAATTCATTGGTGTCTTCCATTGTGAAAACCCGTTTAGAAGTCTGGTCCCGAATGACGTGAATCAAGCACTGGTGAAGCTTTAGCTATCCCGTTTAAAAGATTACCGATTTATTTTTGCCATTCGGCCACCATCCCTATAAAAGAAAGGAGAAATGATGGCCAGGAAGTCGAAAAAATTGAGACTGAAAGAGATTGAGCCACTGCATACTTTACAGCCCGATGCAGCTGGCATTGATATCGGAGCCACTGAAATTTATGTGGCAGTTCCGAAAGACCGAGACAATGAACACGTTCGCTGTTTTTCCACATTCACTGAAGATTTGCATAATGCTTCACAGTGGCTAAAAAAATGCAGAATCAAATCCGTAGCTATGGAATCTACTGGAATTTATTGGATACCCATTTTTCAGATTCTTGAAACCCATGGTTTTGATGTTGTTCTGGTCAATGCCCATCATGTGAAAAATGTCCCTGGGCGTAAAACTGATGTCCAGGACTGCCAGTGGATTCAATACCTACACTCTGTTGGACTTCTTAGAGGATCTTTTCGTCCAGGCCAAGATATATGTGCCGTTCGTTCTCTTCTACGCCATAGGGATAACCTTATTAAAACAGCCTCGATCCATGTACAGCATATGCAAAAGTCTCTGACACAGATGAATATCCAGTTTCATAATGTCATATCGGATATTACCGGAGTTACCGGATTATCTATTATTGATGCTATTGTTGCCGGACAGAGAGATCTTGACCAATTGGCTGGACTTCGAGACCCAAGGATTAAGGCCAGCAAGGAAAAGATTCGAAAATCACTTGAAGGTGATTATCGTTCAGAGCACATTTTCACTCTTAACCAGGCTCTTCAAACGTATCGGCATTATCAGAAAATGATAAAGGCCTGTGATATCGAAATTGAAAAAAATCTCAACGAATTTGATTCCCGTATAGTACCAGAGCAGCCAGCCCTGCCTTCAGGTAAAAAGAAACCAAGAGGTAATGCGCCCGATTTTGATCTACGGCACCATATGCATAGACTTTTAGGAACTGATTTGACATTGGTTGATGGAATTGATGTAAATACAGCTCATACGATTTTTACAGAAATTGGGCCAGACTTGTCTTGTTTTCCAGCTCCAGAATATTTTTGTTCATGGTTAGGTCTTTGCCCTACCAATAAAATCAGTGGCGGAAAAATATTATCATCCAAAACTAAACCAGGATCCAATAGGGTGGCACAAAAGCTTCGTATGGCAGCCCAGTCGTTGTTGAGGAGTCAATCTTACCTGGGAAAATTTTACCGTCGTCTGCGGGCCAGGTTAGGTGCCCCGAAAGCTATCACGGCAACAGCTCACAAGCTGGCACGAATTATTTACCACCTCATCAAAAATCAAAAATCGTTTGACCAATCAATCTTTATGAAAGAACAAGAGTCACATAAAATGCGTTTGGAAAAAAATTTGAAGAAACAGGCAAAATATCTTGGATTTCAACTGGTTGCAGCACAGCATTGAGGGAAGTTATTTAAAAGGGAATATGCCTGCTGGTAAATTTAGAATACTGTCGGTATCCTTTATAAAAAGGCCCTTTGAAAATTTCAGGTATGGGATAATTATCCTTGATTTGAAGGCATCTCTCGCTTGCAGTTCTGCAGCGAAAGCAGCCACACCTGTCAGTATAAAAAAGGGGTTATGCAAATATGTGTTGATCTCTGGGAATTGGTTTCAGCCGATTAATCTGCTCTGCATCAGGACTGTGCATTGCATGCCAAAGATCCCAATCCTGTTGCAGGCCCAGCCAGAAATCCGCAGACATACCCAAAACACGGGAAAGTCGCAATGCCGTATCCGGAGTTACTGAACGTCTGCCTTTAATAATTTCATTGAGGCGAGGGTAAGAAACGCCCAGGCAACGAGCGAGTTCTGTTTGTGTAAGGCCAAGTGGCTTGACAAATTCCTCAAACAGCATCTCTCCAGGGTGTGTCGGAGGCCGATTCCGAGGCAGCCGCCTCCCAACATCAGTGGTAATCTGTGATTTCGATCTCATAGGCATTCCCTTCCTC
>JAIVHE010000379.1 GCA_020201255.1 Desulfobacteraceae bacterium | reverse complement strand
CAAGGGCAAGACTGGTCACTTTGGGCAAAGACCATGTGTCGACCAGTGCCCCGAATCTGAAAAGCAGAAAAGCACTGACCAGGGTGGCTCCGCTGTAAAGGCTGCCATATGCGGTATGGGACAGTCCGAAAGTCTGCCTGAGTTCTCCGCCCATTACCGATATGAAAAAGGTCTGGCCGAATCCGGATGCAGCCACAGCCAGAAACGCATAAAATGCGAGCCTGGGATTGTGTGAGATAAATGCCGGCAATTTTATCATAATAATACAAAAATCCTGTTCCAATCGTTGGCTGTAAGGATAAAAAAATTACCCATGAAATGCAATGGAAGGCAATGTATTTTAACCATCCCATGCCGGATATGTTTCCTGCCGGCTGATGCCCTGTGATATACTACTTGAAAAGGCCGGGCAAAAAAGATATCAATGTTGAACAAGGACAAAAATTTGCGCACATATGTATCAACTGGACACATGAAACAATCAACACGCCGCACCAAAACGTCTGATTCCGCAGGACAGGAGCAATTGCCATGCAAACCTGACAGAAAACATGCCCTGTCGGTTAGTGAAGCCCGGTACAAAACCATGGTGGAAACCATGGGTGACGGGTTGAGCGAAATCGATGAACACCAGATCACTACCTATGCCAATGACACCCTGTGCCGCATGTGGAAAAGATCCAGGGAGGAGATCATCGGTATTCCTGTGACCCGGTTTGTGGATGAAAGAAACCATGCCATCCTCATGGATCAGCTGGAAAAGCGGCGCTGTGGAGAAAGCTGTGCCTATGAGATCGTATGGAACTGCAAAGACGGTACAAAGCTGCACACCATCATGACCCCCACCCCCTATTTTGATGCTGAGGGCCGGTTCAAGGGCAGTTTTGCCGTGGTTACCGATATTTCCCGGCAGAAAAAAGAAAAAGATCTGCTTGAGATGCTGGTGCAGCAAAGAACCAGGGAATTACAACGTAAAACCCAAAATCTGGAGGAAGTGAACACGGCCCTGCGGGTGCTGCTCAAAAAACGGGAGCAGGACCGTCACCACATGGAAGAACAGATGCTGGTGAATATCAGGGAACTGGTCATGCCGTATATTGATCGCATGCGTGACAGCCGGCTGGATGAGCGCCAGACCGCCTGCCTGGATGTCATGACCACCACCCTGGAGGATATCGTCTCCCCGTTTCTTCACAAGCTGTCACTGGAGTTTCTCCATCTTACCCCGTCTGAAATCCAGGTGGCCAACCTGATCAAACATGGCAAAACCACCAAGGAGATCGCCCAGATGCTGGTCCTTTCCCAAAAAACGGTTGAATTTTATAGAAAACGCATCCGCAAAAAACTGGGCATCACCAACAAGGCCGTCAATCTGCGGACCTTTCTTACTGCGGGCAACCTGTCGGAATAGAAATTTACCGGGTATATTTCATACCTGGTAATTACCTGCAATATACCCCTTGCGCATACGATGTAAACAGGGTACCAATAAGTTATGCAATCACAGAATAACAGTGAAAGGGGGTGGTGGTGCTATTTAGGTGTTTTTACAAAAGGTTTGTCACAAACGCACAATAACACATTACAGGAGATGGATACGATGCGAAAATTAACAAGTTTTTTCTGGCTTTTTGCAATGGTATGTGGATTGTTGTTTTTTAGTTCTTCCCTTTATGCCAAAACCATTAAACTCAACTATTCCAATTTTTTTCCCCCTACCCATGTGCAGAGCAAACTGGCACAGTCCTGGTGTGATGAAGTCAAAAAACGTACCGACGGCAAAGTGGTGGTGGAATATTATCCCGGCCAGACCCTGACCAAGGGAACCCAGAATTATGACGGGGTGGTATCGGGACTGTCGGATATCGGCATGTGCCTGTTTGCCTATACCCGGGGCCGTTTCCCGGTCATGGAGGCGGTGGATCTCCCCCTGGGGTATGACAGTGGTATCACCGCCACCAAAGTGGTGAATGCTGCGTACCAGGAATTTTCACCCAAAGAACTGCATGATACCCAGGTGATGTACCTGCATGCCCATGGAGCCGGTGTGCTGCATACTGCGGGAAAAGCGGTACGCACCATGGAGGATTTCAAGGGCATGAAACTGCGGGGGCACGGCACGTCCGCCCAGGTGCTTGCCGCCCTTGGCGCCACCCCGGTGTCGCTGCCCATGCCCGAACTCTACCAGAGCCTGCAAAAAGGCATTGTCCAGGGTGCCCTGTATCCCATAGAGGTGAACAAGGGCTGGCGCATGGGAGAAGTGGTGGATTTCCTGACCTTGAGCACCCCCATTGCCTATACCTCTTCTTTTTACGTGGTGATGAACAAGGACAAATGGGCACAGATACCGGATGACCTCAAAACCGTGATCATGCAAATCAACGAAGAATGGATCCCCAAGCACGGCCTGGCCTGGGATGAATCAGACCGGGAAGGACTGGCTTTTTTCAAGGAGCTTGGCGGTGAGGTGATTGAACTGTCTGAATCAGAAGGTGAAAGGTGGCAGGCAGCCATTGCACCGGTGGTGGATACCTATATTGAAAAAATGAACAAAAACGGATTTGACGGCCAAAAAATCGTGGATTTTGTCAAGGCTTCCCTGAAATAATATCAATAGGGCTCTCCCGGGCTGGATCCCGGCACCAGGCCGAACAGTACTGCCGGTGTATCATGTGAAAGCGCGCCGTCGGGGGAATACCCGACACCAAACCGACCAGCAACTAAAATGAGTTACATAAAAGAAGGATGGCGCCGGGAATGCCCCCAAATGAGGATGGATCAGATGGCACAGACCGAATATTGGAACCCTTATCTGGAAACCCTTTCCAGACAACAATTGGAAAAATTGCAGCTTTTCAAGTTCAAGCGGATATTTGCATGGGCATACAGCCATTCAAAGTTTCACCGGCATCTATATGACAGGGCCGGGATTACACCGGATGATATCCAGTCTCTTTCAGACGTGAGAAAGGTGCCCAAAGTGGAAAAATCCATGATGCAGGATATCCAGAACAAGGACCCGTTCCCTTACGGGGATGCCCTGTGCGTGCCCCTGGAAGAGGTGTGTGCCTTCCGCCAGACATCGGGCACCACAGGACAGCCCGTGTATCAGCCCGATACCTGGCAGGACTGGGAGTGGTGGGCCGAATGCTGGGCGTATATCCTCTGGTCCCAGGGGTACCGTGCCCGTGACCGGGTGTTTCTGCCCTTTGGCTACAATATTTTTGTGGCATTCTGGGCCGGCCATTACGGCGCTGAAAAACTGGGATGCGAAGTGGTGCCCGGCGGGGTCCTGGATACCCAGGCCCGTATTCTCAAAATTCAGGAGCTGCAGGCTACGGCCATGATGGCCACCCCCACCTATGTGCTGCGCATGGCAGATGTGGCCAAAAACAAACTGGGCATCGATCCGGCGACCCTTTCCATCAACAAGATCACCTGTGCGGGTGAGCCCGGAGCCGGGATTCCGGCCACCAAAAAACGCATGGAAGAGGCATTCGGCGCCAGGGTATATGACCATTCCGGTGCCACTGAGATCGGGGCCTGGTCCTATGAATGCCGTCACCAGCCCTTTGGCATGCATGTGAATGAGGCCATGTTCCTGGTGGAGATCGAGGATCTGGAGACAGGCGAGCCCATCACCGAACCCGGGAAAAAAGGCAAGATGGTGATTACGGCCCTGGACCGCATGGCCCAGCCCTGTATACGGTTTGATTCAAAGGATGTGATCCAGTGGGACCCTGATCCCTGTGCCTGCGGCAGGACGTTTCGCCTCATCAAAGGCGGGGTGATCGGCCGGGCAGACGACATCACCAAGGTCAAGGGAGTGCTGCTGAGTCCGGCTGCGGTGGAGGCCGTGGTCCGTTCCTTTGACGGGCTGGGGGATGAGTATGAACTGGTGGTGGAACGGCCTGGGGATGTGGACCATATCACGTTGAAGGTGGAGCTGCGCCCCGGTGCGGATCAATCCCGGGTGGAGGGTGGTTTGCGGGATCAGTTGCGGTTGAAAACCAATCTGGGGTATGAGATACAGTTTTTTACATACGGCAGTCTGCCCAGATACAAACTCAAGGCCAAACGGTTCAAGGATTTGCGCAAACACATCAAAGCATGAATCACCGGAACACAAATCATCAGGATAATCGTAACAAGGCGTGAGCGATTCACGTGTGAAAGGAATACAAAAGTCATGCAGGATATCAATGACCGGCATTTATTGACCGCTATTAATGAAAAAATTGCGGCCCTCCGGGAAACCGCCGGATCTTTAGAAGCCCAGACCACGGATTTTCCCGCATTGCAAAGAAACGTAAAGCGGATATCCGCCAGCATCAAAATGCTGGAACTGAACCTGAGTGATGCACTGGCACTTGATCTGGAAGATACGACCGGCGCGTAATCTGAAAGCTGAAAATTCATCCCCGGGCGAATTTAGTGCCGTCCGGACCAGGAATTTTTGGTCCGGACGGCATGTTACATGGGGTTATTCTTTATCAAAGTCTTCCTTGCCTGCACCGCAGATGGGGCAGGTCCAGTCCTCAGGCAGATCTTCAAAAGCGGTCCCGGGTTTGATGCCGTTATCAGGATCTCCGTCAGCCGGGTCGTATACATAACCGCACAGGTTGCATACATATTTGTCCATAATTTTTTTCTCCTTTGTTTCTTGGTTTATGGTTATGAGTGGGCAGTATAGCCCATTTAATAGGCTTCGTCCATATCAAGATCTTCCTGGGTTACAGGATTTTTAAACATGTGATAGGCCCAGATCTGGTAACAGATGACAATGGGAATGAACACCAGAACCACAGCCAGCATGATTTTCAATGTCAAAGGACTGGAAGATGCGTTAAACGCGGTAAGGTGCCAGTCCGGGTTCATGCTGGAGGGAAACAGGGCAGGGAACAGTCCGATGATGCCGAAAAAGGTGCACAAAACAATGGTGACAGCCGATGCAAACCAGGCCTTGAAATAGGTTTTTTGGTTTACAAAATACCGGATGCTCAACAGGGCCGCCACATTCACCAGGGTTACCACAAATAAAATCGGGTATTGAAAATAATTGGCATACAGGTCAGTGGCAAAATAACTGGCAATCAGAAACAGGACCGCAACCGGTACCAGTATCAGCCATGTTCTTTGAGAAATCACTACCATGCGCGTCTGCAGCTCTCCTGATGATCTGATCGTCATCCAGTTGGCCCCGTGGACAATGAACAGCAGGACAAACAATGCCCCCCCCAGCAGTCCGTAAGGGTTGAGTAGTTTGAGGGTATTGCCGTGGTATACCCCCTGGTCATCAAAGGGGATACCCTGGAATATGTTGGCAAAAGCAACTCCGAACAGCAGGGCCGGAAAAAAACTGCCGATAAAGATCAGAAAATCCCACACTTTTTTCCAGGCAGGGGTGTCGATCTTGCTTCTGAAATGAATGGCAACCCCGCGGAAAATAAGGGCAAAGAGAATCAACATCAGCGGGGTGTACAGCGCGGAAAACATGGTGGCATACACCAGGGGGAAAGCGGCAAAGGTCACCCCCCCGGCCGTGATGAGCCACACCTCATTGCCGTCCCACAAAGGACCTATGGCATTGAGCATGGTACGACGGTCTGTATCGGTTTTGCCGGCAAAGGGATAGATGGTGCCGATGCCGAAGTCAAACCCGGAGGTCATGAGAATCCGATAAATGTGGGCAGGACAGGGGGCCGTTCATCTTTCGGGATATCGCGCAGCCCCGTGACTTCGGCGTTGAAATCATGAAATCCCAGAAAACTCAAGATACCGGGAATCGCACCGATCTCGATGCTGTTTCGTTCATTTTCCTCATCGGGAATAGCAAACAGCACCAGCGGAGCCCGGGTCTGGGTTTCCCAGTGAGATTCCATGGCAGCCAGTTTGGCCGGCTGGGTTTTGGATACATTCACCCCGTGCATATCCCCGGTAAAGGCAACCACGACAGAACAGACAAGACCCGTCACCAGGCCGATGCGGAAAGAGGGTTCAAATACATCCAGGTGCTGTTTTTTCAGCAGGTGCCAGGCAGATATGCCCATGATGAAAAAAGCGGCCAGCAGCAGGGCTGCGGGAACCACATGAATGATTTCCAGAATTCCGTGCTTGTTGGTGATCAGGGCATAAAAACTGTCCAGTTCGGCTCTGCCGTTCCGGATGACATATCCCACAGGGTTCTGCATAAAGCCGTTGGCCAGCAGGATCCATACGGCCGACATGTTCCCGGCAAAGGCAATGAGCCACATCACCCCGGCATGGGCCTTGGCAGACAATTTTTTCCACCCGAAAATCCAGATACCGATAAAGGTGGATTCCAGAAAGAACGCCACTGATGCCTCAATGGCCAGAAGTGAGCCGAAAATATCCCCTACATAGGCGGAATATTTCGACCAGTTGGTGCCGAACTGAAATTCCAGGGTGATGCCTGTGACCACTCCCAAAGCAAAATTGATTAAAAACAGCTTTCCCCAGAATTTGGTCATGCGCAGATATTTTTCATCCCCGGTCCTGGCATATTTGGTTTCCATATAGGCGATGAGAATGGAAAGTCCCAGGGTCAGGGGAACAAACAGAAAATGGAACATGGTGGCTGCGGCAAACTGCAGTCGGGATAAGAAAACCGGATCCATTGATTCCTCCAGGTGTTGTGGTTAAAACCAGATCTCAGGTTGTAAAAAGCAATTCATATGCCATCAGGGACAAATATTAGGATGATGGTTTGTCAAATATCGTTCAAACAGTCCTACCATACCCAAAACAGCATGGGTTTTCAAGTGGCTTTGCAAAACGTAAAAAAACCGTTAAATTGTCCGAAAAAGGTAGGATTCATCAAATCTTTCTGAACAAAGTGTACTTGTCGTGCTTGACAGGATCAAGTGTATCATGTGGACAGTTTATTGAGGCATATTTGTATCATCAAACTAAGCAGATTCAAACTGCATGGAACTGAGATTTTTTGGTGAAGTTCTTTTTGAAATGTTCAGGATCTCAAATCCAACGACCTGATTGGATTCATCAAAATCAAGAATAACACCTGGCTGGACTTCTTCTGATTCAAAAATTTTGTTCTCGTCAAGGCGAAAATACAGTGCATCTGCCTCTTTATCCACCTTTATTCTCATTTTGTAATCTCCTTAAACGTCTATCGAAAAACGCAGTGATTCTTTTCGGAGGGTCGCTTTTCATGTTTACGACAACACGCAACCATCGACCCCCTTCAGTTTCAAATTATTTCAAGAAATGTTTTGTGCCATCCTCCATTTCTTCGGTTTGATCCGGAACAGGGATGGCCGAATCAACCATTTCCAGGGGAATATTACGTTCCTTCAACATTTCTATAAAATGTTTGGTGTCAATCATGGTTTCCAATATTAAAAGACTGGGCAGATTAAGTCAACGACTTCCCGCAATCTGAATCCAACGCCAATCTATTACAGATCCCTCCAGAGATCAGTAGGGGATTTTTTTTCACCGGGCAATCGAATTCATTGGAATAACGCACAGGTCAATAAACAAAACCCCGGACAAGAGAGTCCCGGGATTTTGCGTGTCTGGAGGTGATGCAGCGGATCAGGCTTTTCTGGTGGCCTTGTTGTTCCATTCCTCGATTTTTGTGGTGTCGTAGATCTCTTCCCAACCGGTGATCATGCCTTTGATATGGCTGAAAAGGGAATGGCCCCCC
>JAIVHE010000378.1 GCA_020201255.1 Desulfobacteraceae bacterium | reverse complement strand
TGTGCAGCCCCAGTTTGACCAGCAGGCAGCCCGAAAAATTGCCGATGCCATCAACGGGGCGGTGGTGTCCATCAATCCTTTGGCATATGATTACCTGGACAATATGGAACAGATGGCAAACACCATTGCCGATGCGTTGAATCCTTGAAAAAATGACCCATGACACCAGATAACCAACCGTTTCCCATGGCACCGGGTCCGGTGCCGCCACCCCGGTCCGGCATCATTGATACCGGCCGGTACCTGCAGATGTTTTTTCTGGCGGCCGCCATCTTCATGGCGGCCTTCCATGCCAGATCGGACGTATTTATCACCTTTTCCATCATTTTCAGTGCCATTGTCCTGGAAGCCTTTCCTTTTATGCTGCTGGGAACCCTTTTGGGCGGATTTGTGGAGGTGTTTTTGTCCCAGGAAAAGTTGCTGCGCATACTGCCCAAAGAAAAAAAGCAGGCTGTGGTCGTTTGTGCATTTCTGGGGATCATTTTTCCGGTCTGTGAATGCGCCATCGTGCCGGTAGTCAGAAAGTTCATTCAAAAAGGCATGCCCCTGGGATCGGCCGTGGCGTTTCTGCTGGGAGGCCCTATCGTGAATCCCCTGGTGTTTTCCTCCACCCTGGTGGCCTATTCATTTGCCTGGGATGTGGCGTTTCTCCGGGTGTTTATCGGGGTGGTCATTGCCATGTCCATCGGTCTGCTCACCGATGCCTGTCTGTCAAAAAAACAGGCACTGCTTCCTTTTTCCGGACACACTGACGGTGGGTGCAGCCATGTCGGATGCACCCACACCCATGGGATTGATCAGAATCGGCCCTTTGGCAAAAAAATCATGGCGGCTCTGTCCCACGGGGCGGTTGATTTCTATGACATCGGGAGATTTCTGATCATCGGGGCCTTTATTGCCGCCGCTCTCCAGACCCTGGTGCCCAGACAGGCATTCATGGCCATTGCCCAGGGACCTTTTTTGGCCATTACCGCCATGATGGTTCTGGCGGTGGTCCTGAACCTGTGCAGTGAGGCGGACGCTTTTGTTGCGGCATCGTTTCAGCCCATGGGCATGCCCCTTTCCGCACAGATGGCGTTCATGGTACTGGGGCCCATGCTGGATATTAAACTCATACTCATGTACCTGGCGGTATTCACCCGGAGAATGATCTTTTTTCTGGCGTTTCAGGTCTGTCTGTCCGTGTTTCTGGCCATGGTGTTTCTGGAGATGGCCCAATGGTTGTAAAAAGAATCAGCGGGCCTTTGGTGGTCCTGGTGTTCTGGATCGGTGCACTGGCATGGCTGTTGCTTGATGACCAGTATCAATTGTTTCTGGCCCCGAGATTCGGTTTTTTGATCTACATCAGCCTGGGGGCCTGTGCGGTCTTCTGCATCAGCCTGCTGGCAGAACCACCGGGCTCTGGAAAAGACCAGCTCATCAAAGGCATGATTCTGCTGCTGCCCATTGTGTTCATGGGTGCGGCAGGAGACAGTACCCTGGGCAGCTTTGCCCTGTCCAAACGTTCCCTTACAGTGGCGCAGAAAAACAGTGAAACCGGCCCGGTGCTGGGGCCGGTTTCTGAAAAAGGCGGAGAACAGGATCAAGATGCAATCCGGGAGATATCCCTTGCCCATCTGGTGCGAAACTGGGACAAATACAATGGCAGGCATATCCGTGTGGAAGGCCTGTTTTCGAAAACCATTGAAGGCCATGATCAACTGGCCGCCGTGTTCCGGTATTTTATCACCTGCTGTGCAGCCGATGCCATGCCGGTGGGTGTTTTTCTGGACAGCCTGCCGGATACCGGGGATACCGATCTCAAAGACAATGACTGGGTCCGGATATCCGGCAGGGTGGTCATGAAGCAGCTGGATGGATATGATATCATTTTCATGGAAACCCCGAAGATCGAAAAAACAGACAAACCCGCTAAAAACGCTGCCTATATATTTGATTGAGACCAAACCTGTAACGTCCAATAAAGATCTGTTTCATTGGATCGTGTACAGGGTGTCGTCAATAGTTTCAGAAAATGGTGCCACATCAATGCTCCCAATAGCATGGAGAATCGGATCATGTTCCGCTGTTTTTCCCCGTTCTTCAGCATCAGGTCGGCGCATCCTTGCTTGTTTAAATTTGAGATATTGAATGAAGTCCTGCAACTCAGTAATATACGCATTCGGTAAATGCTTTATTTCGAACATCAATTGTTGTTTTGTCGTTTGTGTCATGCTATTGCCTGGTCAACCGCATCAGCTGTACTGGCATGCACCGGATTGAAGCAGACAAATTGATTGCGTGTCAATATATCATGGCCAGGCGTGTTAAGGGCCAGGATATTGCAAACTTTTGCATAACCGGTTTTCAGCAGCGGCGCCACCCGGTTGAAATGCAGTTTTTCCGGAGAGATCCTTTTTTGATCAACTCCATCATCACCAGGTTTTCCCAGAGGCTGCCTTTGTGGGGATGATCATGCCATTGCCCGTCACTGTCTATTCCCAGCAGGTGGCACAACAGGCCGTGATCCCCGAAATACAGTTTCGGCGATTTGACCAGGCGTTTCCCGATATTGGCATGAAAAGGCGGCAGCAAATAGATCAGACCGCTGATTTCCAGGGCGTGTATCCAGTTTTTGATGGTGACATCAGAAACCCCGACATCTGCGGCCAGACCCCGGTAATTAAGCAACTGGCCGGCCCGGGTGGCGGCTACCCGAAAAAAGCGCCTGAAATCGCTCAGATTTTTTACATCGATAATGGTTTTCAGATCCCGTTCCACATAGGTGCGGACGTAACTTTCAAAGTAATCTGTCATGGTCAGGTGCTTGTTGGCCCAGAGTTCCGGGTATCCGCCCCGGTAAAGAAATCGGTCCGGATCAGGCGCCTGTGACCGCCGCAGCTCCATGGCGCTCAGGGTTTCAAGGCGGAGCAGGGCGATTCTTCCGGCCAGACCTTCGCTGACCGGTACCATGAGAGAAAACTGCTGAGAGCCGCTCATGATCCATCGGCCGTACCGGCCTCGATGGCTGTCGATGACAATTTTCAACTCCCGGAACAGTTCAGGGACATACTGGATTTCATCGAGAATCACCGCATCCTGAAATAGGGAGAGAAATTGTTCCGGTGCTTCTTTGGCCGCTTCCACCTGCTGGAGATAATCAAAGGTGATATACGAGGTGTCCGGGAACATGTGCTGTAACAGGGTGGGGTGCTCTTGCCGGTCTGTCTGGCACCGGTCAACAGAACGGCCGGTCTTGACCGGACACAGCGGCTTATCCGGTCTGTGATCTGGCGCTCTATCCACATATCTGTCTCCTTGACTGTAAGATATTTCGAAGAGTAACTTTGAAATATCTTACAGTCAAGGCGTAAATTTTCTGTTATGACTTCATGGCATCCGATCCGTTTTTCTGTCGGGCGGTGGCTTCATGGCATTCTGATGTCCATTGTTTCCGACAGTAATGCCGTTCCCGGTGCCAGTATCGCGATACAGACATAGGTGTGGTCTTTACGGTTATGGAGATTTTTTTTCATACTATTTTTGATAAAAAGCAGTTTATTATCATTAAATAATAACAATAAGAAATAATAAAAAACTTTCTTTTTTTTATTATTACATTGAAATTATTATATAAATCAGCATAAATAAAAATTATTGACAAACAAGCAAATACTATATAATATCATTAATTAAACACTGGAGGGCTTCATAATATTTTTTTGCGGTGTATCTGTACATCAATCAGGTGCACGCCAGGGTTCTGCCGAAATTCAACAGTCCCTCTTCACCCAAACCGCTATATAAAGGAGTACAATACAATGCTGACACGAAAGCAATCCTTCATCGCCACATTTCTAGCTGTTACAGTAATGCTTATGACCGTCTGCTCTTCTGCAGGTGCCGCAGCTTCAGGACAGGCGGAAAAACTGAAGGTCATTACTACTCTTTTCCCCTTGTATGACTGGGCCAGGATCATTGGTGGTGATAAGGCTGAAGTCACTTTGCTTCTACCCCCCGGAGTCGAGTCGCATAGTTTCGATCCGACACCAAAAGATGCCGTAAAAATAAACAAAGCCGATCTTTTTATATATACCGGCAAATATATGGAACCCTGGGCAGAAAACGTAATAAAGGGCACGACCAATAAAAGCCTCCTGGTAATCGACAGCAGTCACGGTATCGAGTTGGTGGGCGAACATGGTCATGACGCGCATGCCTTTGAATGGGCGGGGGTTTTTGATCTGGCAGCGGGCGAATACACCTATTCCCTCAACCATGGGCCGGATCCTTCAATGAAGGTGATCATACTGCCCACAACCACAGCCTCTGCGGAAGGAATCGAAGCCGTTGAGGAAAGAGCGGAATTCCTTTTACAAAGTGACGCACTAACGGTTACGCCGAGCCAGAAACTGCAGGCGGATGAAATTCTCTACAACTTGGATCTGGCTGAAGAAAAATCATCATACACCCTTTCCATAAAGGAAGCGGGAGCCTACGTTTTCTTTACAGAGCATCTTCCAGAAGAGTTCGGAACCGAACTCAAAAAGGGTGGCGGTGTTGTTATGCCGCGTGCAACAGAAGTCATTGAAGGACACGATCATGGTGAACACCACGGCACGGAGGGAAATCATCACCACGGTGAAGAGGCAGAAGCGCATCATCACCACCATGGCGGAAAAGATCCCCATATCTGGCTGGATTTTTCCCTTGCCGCAAAAATGGTAGACACCATCGCCGGTGGTTTTGCTGGCAAAGACCCGGCAAATAGGGAACTTTACATAAACCGGGCGCGTCAATATAAGGAAAAACTGCAGGAAATCGATCATCTCTATCAGCAGGCTCTGTCCCATTGCAAGCACCAGACCATAATTTATGGGGGCCATTTTGCATTTGGCTATTTTGCCGACAGGTTCAAGCTGGAGCATGTTTCACCCTACAAAGGCTTTGCTCCCAATGCCGAACCGACTCCCAAAGATATCGCAGAACTGATGAAAACGATAAAAGCCAAAGATATCAAATACATATTTTATGAAGAGGGAATCGATCCAAAAACCGCGAGAGTCATCAGTAAGGAAAGTAATACTGAAAAGCTGCTTCTCCATGGTGTCCACAATGTGAGCAAAGAGGAACTCAAGGCGGAAGCAACCTACCTCAGCTTAATGCAGGATAACCTGGAAAGATTGACGAAAGGGCTTGAATGTCAGTAAGCATCGCCGACGTTGAAAACCTTACCGTACAATACGGTGACACGGAGGTTCTCAGTACTATCAGCTTTCATGTTGCACCGGGAGATTTTCTGGCAGTGGTAGGCCCTAACGGATCCGGCAAGACGACCCTGGTGAAATCCCTGCTCGGACTGGTAGAGCCAACAAGCGGATCCATCAGCTTGCTGGGCCAGAAGCCCTCTCTCTTCGACCAATGGAACCGCATCGGATATCTTCCGCAGATTTCCGGAAACAACCATAAGGGTTTTCCAGCTACAGTCCGTGAGATTGTCGCTTCAGGGCGTCTGGCCCTGAAGCGATTTCCCCGGCGTTTGACGGCTTGTGATCATGCAGCTGTCACTGAAATTCTCGATATTATCGGCATCACCGACCTGGCCGACCGCAAAATAGACAGATTATCAGGCGGTCAGCGGCAACGGGTTCTTTTGGCAAGATCGATGGTAGCTGGCAGTGAGGTTCTCTTCCTTGACGAGCCGACCTCAGCCCTTGACCCTGCAACAAGAGATAACTTTTATCAGCTCCTGCAGGACATCAATCAGATCCAGGGTCGGACCATCGTCATGATCACCCACGACAGCGGGACCGTCGGCGCGTATGCTGATAAGTTCTTGTATATCGACCGGACGGTGATATTCTTCGGTGATTTCTCCGGCTTTTGCCGCTCACCCGCCATGACGGCGCATTTTGGCGGTCATGCCCAGCACCTTATCTGTGGACAGCATGAGGAAGAAAAGGTGCCATGACCAGCGACGTTTTGTCCCAACTGGGGGAAGCTCTGAATTACAGCTTTATTCAGCGGGCTCTTATTGCAGGTTCTTTTACCGCTGCTTGCTGTGCGCTTCTCGGGGTGTTTCTGGTGCTGCGGAGGTTCTCACTGATTGGGGACGGACTTGGCCATGTCAGTTTCGGAGCGGTCGGGCTCTGTCTTCTGCTCAATCTCCATCCGGTATTTTATTCCATTCCCGTCGTTCTGCTCGCCTCTTTGTGGATACTTCGCCTGTCCGATAAGACAGGGGTCCAGGGGGACGCGGCCATCGGGCTGACATCCTCTGTGGGGGTGGCCGGCGGTTTGATGCTGGCCGGCATCGGAGGCGGGTACAATGTCGATCTTTTCAGCTATCTCTTCGGCAATATTCTGATTATCTCCAGAGCTGAAGTGATCATCAGCGTTTTCTTGTCGGTTACCGTTGTTGCCGTGATTAGTCTCCTTTACCATGATATGTTTGTCACCGCCTTTGAGCACGAATCCGCCCATGTCCTGGGGATACAGACTGGCAAAATCAACACAGTGCTGGTGATGTGTACTGCCCTGACAGTTGTGTTGAGCATCCGTATCGTCGGGATAATGCTGGTCTCAAGCCTCATAATTCTTCCGGGCATTGCCGCGCTGCAGATCGCTTCCGGCTTCAGATCAACACTCCTCCTTGCCGTGCTTTTTGCCGTATCTTCCATCTGGATCGGTATAGGGGTCTCCTTTGTTTTTGATCTTCCCACGGGAGCAACCATCGTATTTGTCAATTTCGGTTGGTTTGTCATGAGTGCAATGGCGGCCCGCCATATGAAAAGATCATGACATCAGGATACCGATAAAAACAAACTTGAAGTTTGGCTGCAGCTGTTGCATTCGATGGAGGGAGAGGATATATTCGTATGAAAGGTATTTTTTATGTTAATAATAACAAGGAACGTTTCATCTTCCAGGGGGACCATATGATTTTAGACAGCAAGCACCTTTGATCATGTCCGGGGCAGAGGGAAACGAACGAATAAGCTTGTTTTTATCGGCTGTGATCTGAATCGGGATTTTCTCTGTAAAGGTTTTGCGTACTGTCTGCATGACAGCCTGGAGCCAGATAATATCAATGAAAAATAATACTAACCAACTACGCCTTGCCTTCAACACTTTGGGGAAACGGTATACAGCTCAGCGTCAGAAGATCTTGGATGTATTCAATAAAAACACCACAGGATTGACGATTGCTCAGGCAGTCGAGATGTTACGAAGTGAAGGCATTGGCCACACCACTGTCTACCGTACTGTCAAAGAACTGACCGAAATGGGATTTCTCCAATGGGCACATACTCCGCAGGGTGAGCATCTTTTCATATCAAGTAAAGGTGGGCATTGTCATCCTTTGGTTTGCCGTCTGTGTGGAATTATTGAACTGGTGGATTGTCAGGGTATGAGTACTTTGCAGAAACTGATTGCCGTTGAAACAGGATTTCAGATTGAAGGACACCACTTAGAGTTCAAAGGCATATGCAAACAGTGTCAGGAGGCTGAAATATGAGTGCGGAACGAGCATCGCGCCTTTGTTTTAGCGGCAATGATCGCAGTGTCGGCAATGATCATTGCAATGGTAGAAAAACCCAATTTATCAAGGAGGAAAAAATGGCTAATTGTTGTAACATGAAGGAAGGAGATGTTTTTTATTGCAAGGTTTGCGGCCTGGAGCTTTCTGTCAAGAAAGCCTGCACATGCAAAGAGG
>JAIVHE010000076.1 GCA_020201255.1 Desulfobacteraceae bacterium | reverse complement strand
TGATGGCAAAGCCCAGGCTGCTGTTACCATCATTGATCGGACCTGCACCAAGGACAGCCTGCTGCTGTGTGACTCTATCTGGCCGCTCATGGTTTCCTGGCACACACCCGACCGGGTTGGAGACCCTTCACTTGAAAGTCGTATTTTCACTTCTGTAACTGGCATCGAAATCGATGAAAAAGAACTCAACTTATATGGTGAGCGCATCTTTAACCTGGAACGTGCAATTATGATCAGAGAAGGAACCCGCCCATTGACAGATGATGATGTGGCTGAGTTCAACTATACGCAACCTGTACAGACGGTTTTCATGAACCCTGATGTTCTTGTCCCCGGTCCTGATGACAAGGTATTGAGCAGAAAAGGGTTGGTTTTGGACCGCAAAGATTTCCAACAGATGAGAAATGAATTTTACCAGATCAGAGGCTGGAACCCGGAAACAGGTGTGCAACTTGAATCAACGCTGGACAGACTGTCCCTGTAATGCTGCTTTGAAATAGCCATGGGCTATGTCATATCATTATTTTGTGCATTAAATTTTATTTGACTTTTTGTATTCGGTCGATTACATTTGCTGTATGTACACGGTTAAAACATTACCCGAATTTGATAAATGGCTGAACAGCTTGAAAGACCGCATTACAAGGCTTCGCTTAAGCCGCCGTCTCGATAAGGCACAGCGGGGCAACCTCGGTGATGTAAAACCAGTGGGCGAAAGCGTCTTCGAAATGAGGGAACATTTCGGTCCTGGTTGGAGAATGTACTACGCCATGCGAGCTGAAACTTTCATTATCATGCTTGGGGGAGGAGACAAGGACAGCCAGGAGAGCGACATTGCCAAGGCTAAGCAGCGGGAAGCCACTTTGGAGGATTGAACCATGAAAAAACGAATTGCAGATCTGCCGGATTTTGATATGGCCCAGCAACTTAAAAGCGAAGAGGACATTGCTGCTTATATCACTATGGTGATTGAAGACGGTGATGCCGCCGAGTTGGCCCACGCTCTGGGGGTTGCTGCCAAAGCACGCGGTATGAGCGAGGTTGCCAAATCGACAGGAATAACCCGTGAAGCCTTGTATAAAGCACTTAAACCGAATGCCAAGCCTCGATTTGACACTATTAATAAGGTGTGTGCCGCCCTTGGCGTTCGCCTGGTAGCTCAGCCTGCCAACCCTCATTGAGCTACAATCCATTATCAATGATGCCAGCGGATATTTTTGGTTATTGGAACCTGATATATAAAATCTGGTAGATCAAATCAAGAGTCTGAGGTGAAGACTACCATTTGGTCAGGCTCATTTTTTCGGTCGACCGACTCCCCCGGACTTTCCCTGTGAACTGAACCGCTTCGCGGAAGTGGCTGCTCCTACCGCAGTGGCTTATTCGAAAGTTTCAATTTTCCCCGAATAAAGTTACAATACCTCCTAAGGCTAACTTGCCGGTTCATTAATTTTAATCAAGGAGGTATAAAATGGGAAAGACTCTCAGAGCTAAATTGAGGCGAGGACTACTTGGAGTGGGGGCAACATTTTTCAGACAAATGACCACCCACGGACTTTCCCTGTCAGTGAATGCTTGTTTTAGATAAATCATGGCAACAGAATTATACTGTAGCTCAGTTGGTTACGGTAAAAACTTACATCAAATTTTTATCTATATCCATTTTCCCATGCAAAATACCAATAATATCAATGTGGCTACCTGAGTTTAGATAGAAGATGATGTGTTTCTGTGCCGGAAAGGAATAATACCCGGGCGAAATTTCAGGTCGAGGTCTTCCAAGTTCGGGATTAGCCGCAAGTTTATTAAGCTTGTCTTCGATTTCCTGAAGATATTTTTCAGCTTGTTTCTCACCCCATGTCTCAACAGAATAATTCCAGATTTCAATTAAATTTGATTTTGCGGAAGGAGTGAGGCGGTATTTACGCATTCCTGATCTCAGAAACAATTTCGTTTACGGATTGCTCAACAAATTCCCCCTGTTTAGCTTGATCAGCACCGATCAATAGGCGTTTTCTTAACCTTTCAAGTTTCATGTACTGTATCAATTCTTCGTTTTTTTCCCAGAACCGCAAAGCATCTCGAATCACTTCACTGGCATTGTTGTAAAAACCCGATGCTACTTTTTGCTTAACTTTGGTTTCAAGCTCTGGTGTGAGTGAGATATGCATACTACCCTCCTTGATCTAAGAGACATTTCCATTTCATAATAACAAAAATACAATCATTGTCAATATTTGGAATTATTCATTGTTGCGTTCAAGTGTCTATTATGTTGCAATTGCTGAAAAAACAGCATTGGATTCTTTTATCGGTAACTCGATTTATGAAAAATAGGTGTGGACTTCTATTATTTGGGGCTTAATCCAAACGTCTAAAATTCCCAAGACTATCCCTGTTCATCCTCATGTCAGGGGATCTATAAGAATTTTGAAAATTGAAACGGATTCCGCCACAATGCCTCTGTTATGATTTTTGAAATGAATCCTGTTTTTTGATCTGGCTTGGAATAATGTCAAAAAAACCGGAACCACCTTTTTTTTTCAAACAATGGGGGTGGTGTCAATAAAAAGAAAACCAGGCGGCTTTTAGAGAGCAAGCTATGGAGCCAGATGCCGGAAATAAACAAAGAGATCGAACCTGCCTGTCTGCCTGCTTTTTAATCTGTTTTTAAGAAACTGATATCCTGCAACCCAGCGCTTTTGTCACTTTGCTGATGGTGACAAATCCGGGGTTGCCGTCTTCGGACAAAGATTTGTACAGGCTGGCTCTGGTGACGCCGGCTTTTCTGGCAATCTCCGTCATGCCCCTGGCTCTGGCCGCTGTGTTCAGCGCGTGAATGAAATCAGATTCATCACCGGTGTCCAGCACTTCCTGTAAAAAATCCCGGATATCTTCCGGCGTGTTTAAATATTCTGCAATATCAAGTGATCTGGTTTTTAAAACCATGTTTATTCCTCCATCTGGTTTAAAAGTTCCGAGGCCTTGTTGATGTCTTTTTGCTGGCTGGATTTATCACCACCGGCCAGGAGAAGAACAATCCTGCCGCCTTTGATGCTGTAATAAATCCTGAATCCGGGGCCGAAAAACAGTCTCAATTCATAAAGAGTTGAATTGATTTGCTTAAAATCCCCGAAATTGCCGTTTTCAACCCGGTTCAATCTGGCCAGAATTTTTATTTTATGCAAACGGTCTTTCAGTTTTCTAAACCATTTGTCATATACTTCCGTGGTTTCGAGTGAATATTTCATGGACATAATGTATCCCGTAAGAAACAGTTTGTCAAACAGCAAATTCTATTCTTGAGGCGCAGGGCTACATCAACCCGGATGGACGGGTCGGCGTGGCTGCTGATACAGTCTTAGAGAAAAGCGGAAGCCGTTTTTAGATGCTTGGGAGTGAAATTAAACGCCGCCCGGTCATGCCCGAAGAGAATCTTTGATCCTGGTCACCAACAACATGCGTGAGTTTGTAAGAATTGAGGGCTTGCGGTTGGAAAATTGGATTAAAACAGAATAGGGATAAGGGATTACAAAGCGATCAATCTGAGGTGTTTGCTGTGAGGACTAATTACAAGACAAGTCCCGTTTTTTAAATGGATGAACACCCCAAACTATCCCTGTTATTGGTGATGGCAGTTGGAATCATATCTGTACATCTGTGCCAGCATTGCAATCGCCACATGACGCCCGTTTTATTGATCAATTATTGCGTCAGGCGATATGAAACACATCCCGAATGACTTTTGCTGCATATTTGCCCATCGCCCTATGCCCGGCTTTTGCAGCATGAACGCCATCTTCCAGATACAATGACATTTTTGCCGTGCCTTGATCATCTAAAAATAAACTATGAAAATCCAGTATGGGCACTTCCCATTGATCAGCCGAGGTTTTTAAGTTTTCTACCAGTTGATTGATCTGGGAAAACAGATGTTCATACCCTTTCACCGGCGGCCTCCACTCTTGGGCGCTTGCTTTTTCAATCAGGAAGGGCAGAGGAAGGCCAACTATCGGGGCTATCCCATGGTATTTGGCCTGATTCACCATAGCTGACAAATTAGCCTGAATCAGATTCATATCCAAATCCCACCACAAATCGTTGGTTCCACCCATAAGTATAACGATATGAGGTTGTTGCTGAACCACATCGTAAGATAATCGACTCAGCATACCTGCCGTCGTATCTCCGCCAATGCCATTATTTAAGACCGGGAGTCTAAGATTATGTTCCACAATGGCACTCCAGGTATACGCTCTCTCTATATCACTGCCCTCGGTAAGGCTGTCGCCATGACATATTATTTTCATTGGGTTCTCCATTAGACAAAACACCTTTGGGTTAAAAAAGTTTTAACGTTGGCACCCGTTTTCTCATCCGGCTTTCCCACACAGGATGTGCCATAATGACCTGTGGCAGACATGGGGTCTCCTATGATGATCATCCCGTAAATCATCAAGGCCTGAATGATAGACAACATTGTTGTTTCCTTTCCACCACTGGGGTCGCCAGATGTGGTAAATGCCGCCCCGATTTTGTTCTCCATTTTTTTTCTGGTGCTGACAAAATCATCGAATACTTTTTTCAACTGTGCTGCCATGGTTCCGAAATAAACTGGTGAACCCGCAATAATACCTGCCGCCTCAAGAAAATCATCCTTGGTCACATCCCTGGTATGTTTCAGCACACTATCTACACCGTTAACGCTTTCAACCCCTTTTGCTATCTGTTCGGCAAGTCTTTTCGTATTTCCACCATTGGAATAATAAAGAACCAGAATCTTCATAATGTCATCTCCTTTATCTCTTAAAATTATATCGTATGTCTCCCAAGAATCCACTTTCATTTATCATGGATCGCTTAAAAAGATATCACTACCGCCAATTAAAATGTCTGCCGGCCTTCAAACTGACCATGCATACAATTATGCTCAATATCATTCCCCAGATGATATCCACCACAGTAACCAGAACCGGCCAGCCCTCGATGAGTGCCAGGTTTGTTAAATCATAGGTTCCATAGGTAAGGATACCAAATACAGCTGCCCGGAAAAGGCTGTCTTTTAAACCGGTTTCTTTCAATCCGGGTGCGACGGCAAAAAACAATAAACCGGCAACAAACATCAGGTAGAAAATGATGGCAGCTGTCCAATTGGGGGAAGATGCCAGAATAAAGCCAAGTTGATCCTGATAAAAGTTTCGGGCTATAATGCCGATCCATATCAGATCAACGACAAGGAATACAGATAATGCGACACCGTATACTTTAAGATATTGAACCATTTTCCATCCTTTTATGATCTGGATCATCCTCTTACCGGTTCATTCGTTTACATCAGGGCTTAATCAAATTATAATACCTGATCCGGAATATTTGACAGCAAACCCATCATAGATGTTATCGGGTGCAGATATCAAATGAAACTTTTAAAAAGCGGCCCGGTCTCTGCCGAAGAGGAAGGGCCTTGAATGAGGATATATCGTCTGAAACGTACCCAGTTTCTGCCGGTTTCTATGAATACAGCCTGGCAGTTTTTTTCTGACCCGGGCAATCTGCCTGAAATCACGCCGCCATGGCTTGGCTTCAGATTGACACAGAAAACGCCGGAAAGCGTTTATGCCGGTATGATAATTTCATACCGCCTGACGCCGCTTCCATACCTGACCGTCAATTGGACGACTGAAATCACTCACCTGAAAGCCCCTGATTTTTTTGTGGATGAACAGCGGTTCGGACCTTACAAATTCTGGCATCACCAGCATTTATTCAAAGCAGTCGGCAGCGGGACAGAGATGACTGATATCGTCCATTATGCCATGGGTTTCGGAGTGTTGGGGGATCTGGTGCATCGTTTCATTGTATCGCCAAGACTGAACAATATTTTTGACTTTCGGTATGAAAAACTGAAGGTAATATTCAGTTAACCCGCTTTTTGCGGAAAGGAGTGCATATGTCAGAGACATTTCCCCGTGTGGCCATTGTTACCGGGGCCACCTCAGGATTCGGCCGGGCCACGGCAGAAAAGTTCATCAGTGCTGGATTTGGGGTCGTTGGGTCCGGACGGAATCAGTCCCGCCTGGAATGGATGGAAAAGCAGTCTGAAACCGGCTTTGCAGGGGTGGCGGGAGATGCATCGGATGAAAGGGTGATAGACCGTTTGTTTACAACGGCAGCGGATCGATTCGGGCGGCCGGCTGATATTGTGGTGGTCAATGCCGGCAGAGGATTGGGCGGG
>JAIVHE010000075.1:2513-7031 GCA_020201255.1 Desulfobacteraceae bacterium | reverse complement strand
GACTGGTTCTGCCATTCCATGGGTGGATACACTTTTAAAATGTCATCCAGCCGATTCTGGGCCTTCAGCCGTTTGTAGATATCAAGCCAGGCACAGGGAATTTCATTACTGATTTCACATTTGTCTTCATTGGTTCCGCCGCAGGGTCCGTTGAAAAGCCCCTTGGCGCATCTTGTCACAGGACAAATACCACCCGTATACCCCAAAACGCAATGACCGCAGGCACGGCAATTTTCTTCATACATGCCCAGATCCTTGTCAACACCAATTGACACCGTATTCACAACCGGATGTACAGGTATCTTTGAAAACCGCTGGGCCATGTGCTGCACACCGGCACCACACGCCATGGAAACAATGCAGTCATATGCAAGTACTTTGTTGTCAAGCTCCTGTAAAAAGGATTCATTGCATTGGCGCTCCACCGTATACCCGTCAATCTGCTTCTGGATTCCCGCTTTTTTTAAATGAACCGTAAGCTCTGCGTTTAATGCATTCACTTCCTTTTGCCCACCCGCAAGGCAAACGGAAACGCATCCGCCACAGCCCACATTTAAAATTTTCCCATACCGGTCAATGGCATCAAGAATCTCCTGAACGGGCTTTCTTTTTGCTTTGATCACTTCTTGCCTCCACGTTTTGTAATATCATCTAAACTGAACAGGGCACTCACCTATTTATCAAGAATATGGCATTCTCCGCAAAGGGTTGGCCCGGTTGGTTCAGACGTCAGACTGTAATCATTATGGCACCCCATACATTGATAATGAAAGGCCTGTGTCTTATCGATTTTAGACTGGGAATCATGACACGAAGCACACAAAATATCTGGATTCCCCTCTTCAAGATCGGCATAATCAAGAATATTTTCTCCATCTTCCATCGCATGATGGCAATCCAGACAGTCAAAGTCCAACATATGAAGCTCATGGTCAAATAATACAGGGCCACGATTTTTTCCCCCGCCAAACTCAAGTTCTACATCATAAGCATACACACCCGACACAAAAACAAGACAGGCAAGTGCTGCGACAATTTTTTTCATAGACGGTCATCTTCATTCAGTGTTATTAAAAAAATATGACTTTATAATTTTTTGCACCTTAATGCAAGTCATTCGCGCAGCCCACCGGCATGGGGGAAAAAGGGGAAATTTTCCCGGTACCAGTTCGACCTGGCCAAAGAAAAAAACAGCCCCCGACCATCCGGGCCACGGTCAAGCTCAACAGTGAACTGCCCATAATGGAAAAGACCAAGGTTTCAGCTTCCGGGGATGTGTACTTCATCATCAGCTCAGATCCGGCGCTGCGGTTTTTTCAAACCCCCATACCCTCTGCCTGCGGCAGATTTCTGAAATTTGTGTTGACATACCATTTATGGTATGTTTTATAATTATCAATGTGGTCAATTTATGAACATAGGCGTGTTTCAAAACAACTTGATGGCATTCCAACAGATGTGTTGAAGCGGTACGAAAAATGGAAGGACATCGTCACCATTTCCGGCCCTCAAGGGCTTTATAACATTAAAGGATTACGGGATGAGGCATTGAGCGGACCATGGAAAGGCCATAGATCATCCCGTTTAAACAAGCAGTACAGGGTGATCTATAAAACAATGAAGGATCAAGTTTTCATCAAAGTGGTGAGTGTGACTCCCCATGATTATCGGAGATTATAATATGAAAGAATATTCAAAGGCCACTAAACGTATTGATGTGTCTGTGGGAGAATCCGTAAAAATCATCCGAGAAATGCAGGAACTCAGTCAAAATGAACTTTCCAGAATTACCGGCATTCCTCAGTCAACCATCTCAGCCATAGAAAACGACAGGGTTCAATTGGGTGTGGAAAGAGCAAAGGTTCTGGCGCGGGCACTCAATTGCCACCCATCTGTTTTGGTGTTTCCCGGATGGGACATTGAACAGGAATCTGCCGCCTGAGAGATTGCCCATCCCCCAACGCCGGGACCACCTGAGCCTTGCCCGTCTGTCCGAATTTTCCACCATTGTCAGGCATGAACTCTGCCGGCTTCCCGTCCGTAATTTTACGCGGCGGTCCGGCGCGGAATGTATTGTCACGGTATCTTGAGTCGCCGCTGCTTGCGCAAAAAATACGCAAGCAGCGGCTTGTGTCCGACCAGCTCATTATCCAAGGATCTGCTTCAAGTCCTGTTCCGGGGTGCTGATGGGTTTGATATTGTAGTTCTTGACCAGCACGTTCAGGACATTGGGGGTGATGAAGGCCGGCATGGAGGGTCCCAGGTGAATATCCTGAATTCCCAGATGCAGGAGGCTCAACAGAATGGCCACAGCCTTCTGTTCATACCAGGACAGAATAAAAGACAAGGGCAGACTGTTCACATCCGTGTCAAACGCCTTGGACAGGGCCACGGCAATGAGAACGGCGGAATGGGCGTCATTGCACTGGCCCACATCCAGCAGCCTTGGGATGCCGTTGATGTCCCCCAGCTGATGTTTGAAGAACTTGAACTTGCCGCAGGCCAGGGTGAGGATGATGCTGTTGTCCGGTGTTTTTTCCACAAACTCGGTATAGTAGTTCCGGGATTTTTTCACGCCGTCGCACCCGCCCACCAGGAAGAAGTGTCCGATGGAACCGTCCTTGACACCGGCCACGATCTTGTCGGCCACCCCGAGCACGGTCTGGTGACCGAACCCCACCAGCACCTCCATGTCCGGTTTGTCTTCGGTGTAGCCCGGCAGTTCCAGTGCCCGGTCGATGAGCGGCGCAAGATTTTTCTTGTTCACATGGGGCACCCCGGGCCATCCCACGGTGCCGGTGGTGAAAATGTTCTGTTTGTAAGTCTGTTTGGGTTTCTGGATGCAGTTGGTGGTCATGAGAATTGCACCGGGAAATTGATCGAATTCTTTTCGCTGGTTTTGCCAGGCCGTACCGTAATGGCCATAGAAATGGGGAAACCGTTCCTTGAGTTTCGGATACCCGTGGGTGGGCAGCATCTCACCATGGGTGTACACATAGATCCCTTTTCCCGTACTGGCCTTGAGTACGGCTTCCAGATCGATGAGGTCATGACCGGAAACCAGGATCGCCTTGCCTTTTTTGGCCCCTAAGGGGACCTTGGTGGGCACCGGGTGACCATAGGCCTGGGTGTTGCCGATACTGAGCAGTTCCATGGCCCGCAGGTTTTTTTCACCGCACTCCAGTACAAGTGCCAGCAGTGGATCCATGCCCAACGTTTTGTCCTCGAGAGCCGCCAGTGCCCGGTGAACGAATTCGTAATTGGCTTCATCCTCCTGGCCGTATTCCGCAGCATGATCGGCGTAGGCGGCCATACCCTTGAGACCGAACAACAGGGTATGCTGCAGAGACCGGATATCCGGATCCACATCCGGATCGGACATGAGTCCGTGTTCACCCCCCTGTTTGACCAGGCCCTCGATGGTGGGTTTGAGTTTCAGGGTCAGGGCATCGCCGGGAGCGGTGATCTTTCCGCCGGCGGCATGAACCCGCTGGACCATGTTATCCCGAAGGACCACGGAATGGCGCAGCAGATCTTCGAGACGGTAGGGATCGAATTCAACATTGGTGAGGGTTGCGAACATCGCCTCGCAGGTGAAGCGGTTGGTTTCCGGGTCGGAGATATCGACCTGTCTACCGGCCGCGGCGGCGATGGATACCCCCTTGAGGGAGTATACCAGCAGATCCTGGAGTGCAGCCACTTCAGGGGTTTTTCCGCACACACCTTTCACGGTGCATCCGCGCCCCCCCATGGTCTGTTCGCATTGATAGCAGAACATCTTCGTCTTTCTTTCAGAGACGGCAAAAGCGGACGGGGTTCTCAGAAATGCGGGAAGCAGGGCGCTTCCAGTGACGGCCAGAGAGCTTTTCTTTAAAAAATGTCTTCGGGAGATCTCTTTCTTTTTCATGGCATTCCTCCTTTTGGATGCAGTTGCGGGAACCCCTGACGGGGACCCGGTTACTTCAGATGTGCACCTATAGTAACGAAAGAATCACCCGCAATCCTTGACTTGAATCAAGGTTTGAAAAAAAAAATGAATTTTCGCCTCAGTTTTTTGAAAAATCATAGAGGAAACACTGCCGGCAGTTGGATTGCAGCTTGCACCACTCCTTGGCAAACATGAAAAAAATCAAAACAAGGGTTGACACACTTGGGCCAGGGCACCATAGAATCCCTCTTGATCCCACGAGACGACCCGGTACTCGGTGTCTGCAAAGGTGGGTTTGTTCACCGGCAGCTGCTCGCCTTTCACCAGGAACAGATCCTCATCCTTGTAAAATTCGATGCACCCGGATTTCACAAACCTTGCTGTGGCCGGCAGCGGGGCCGGGTAGCTGGGGGGCGGAAACACCACATCCGACCACTGGCAGGAGGTGGTCATGCTGAAGTCAAAGGTGGCCACGAACTCGATGTCCCCGTGGTACCACTGGTAGTTGGAGGCCCCGTACACGATGTGCAGCGGTTTTTGGGTGGCCGCCTCCACGGCGATGCGCTCGATGGTTGCGGCCGTCCTTGACA
>JAIVHE010000075.1:0-2448 GCA_020201255.1 Desulfobacteraceae bacterium | reverse complement strand
TACATACCTGCGTATCACAGCGGGATTTGCCTGAAATTGATCCAGATCAAGTTTTTGAAATTATTTTTGACAAATCGTTACAGTTGCAATTCACAATTCATTATAGTATCTGTTCAAAGCAGAATAACAGATGCATCGTTATTGAGAAAGGATGTGCCCCTTGACCCAGCTCGAACATATGGATGCCATTGAAAAACGGCTCTGGAGTGCTGCAGACACCCTGCGGGCCAACTCCAGTTATGCCAGCAACGAGTATTTTCTGCCCGTCATGGGTCTGATCTTTCTCCGGCATGCCTTCAGCCGGTTTCTGGATGTCGGAAAAGATATCGAAGCCAGCCTGCCCCGGCGGGGTGGAAAGGCAAGAGCCCTGACCAAGGCGGATTTTTCCCGGAAAAGTGCCATTTTCCTGAAACCAAAGGCCCAGTTCGATCATCTGGTTGCCCTGACCGACAGGGATGACCGGGCCAGGGCCATTATCGGTGCCATGGAATCCATCGAGTCGGATTATGAAAGCCTGAGCGGAGTTTTGCCCAAAAGTGAATATCAGGAGCTGGACAACCAGGTACTGGGCCAGCTGCTGCGCACCCTGAATCCGGATGAACTCAAACAGGTGTCCGGAGATGTATTCGGCCGCATCTACGAATATTTCCTCACCCAGTTTGCCGACCAGAATGCCCATGACGGGGGGGAGTTTTTCACACCGGTCTCCCTGGTCTCCCTTATCGCCAATGTGCTGGAACCGGTCAAAGGAATAGTGCTGGACCCGGCCAACGGCAGCGGCGGTATGTTCGTCCAGAGCGCCCGGTTTGTTGAAGGCCGGCATGAAAACCCGGTGGAAAAGCTCACCTTTTACGGCCTGGAAAAAAATGCCACCACCATCCGCCTGGCCAAGATGAATCTGGCGGTCCATGGGCTGGAAGGGGATATCAGAAAAGCCATCACCTATTACGAAGATCCCCATGAGCTGACAGGCAAAGCCGATTTTGTGATGGCCAATCCCCCGTTCAACGTGGATGATATCGATGCGGAAAAAGTCAAGACCGATCCGCGCCTGCCCTTCGGCCTGCCCGGAGTCAACAAAAAAGGCCGGGTATCCAACGGCAATTATATCTGGATCAGTTATTTTTACAGTTATCTGAATGGCCGCGGTCGGGCCGGGTTTGTCATGTCCTCCCAGGCTTCCAGTGCCGGCCGGGATGAAGCGATACTCCGCCGGAAACTGGTGGAAACCGGGGATGTGGATATCATGATCGCCATCCGGTCCAATTTTTTCTACACCCGGACCGTTCCGTGCGAGTTGTGGTTTTTCAACCGCCGCAAACCAGCAGCCCTTCACGACTCCGTGCTGATGATCGATGCCAGGAACATCTTTCGCAAAGTCACCCGGAAAATCTATGACTTCAGCCCGGAGCAGGAACTGAACATTCTGGCCATTGTCCGGCTGTATTATGGGCAAACCGATGCATATCTGGATCTGGTGGCCCGTTACTGCCGCTCATGTCTGGAAGAGGCGGAAGCCTGTTTCACGGGTCATAGTGAAAATGGGGGTACGGTAACCCCCCTGCCGGGTTTTCTGACTTCCCTGGCCCGGCTGCGTCAGGCCCTGGCCCCGTTTCTGGAAACCCTTTCTTCAGACGGCCCGCAGGCGGAATCCTTTGGAGAACTGGACCGGACGGTTCAAGCCCTTGAAACGGATGTACATAGCTTTCAAAAGATCCTGTCCGGCCAGAAAGCGGTGTGGCTGCAGCCGCCTGCTGGAAACGGAAATCTGAAAAAAGCGGTGGAACAACTGACCCGGCTGTCCGATACCGGCCGCAGTCTGGTCAAGCAGATCGATCTGGTCTTTAAACTGGCCTGCCGGCTCATCAATATTTGTGAAACCGACGGTAATGCCCGGGAAAGCGATGCCTGGTCCGGCCGGGACATCACCCGGGCCAGAAAAGACGCGGACATCGCCCGGCAGGCGGCGGTGCAGCCGCTCAAGCAGGTCCGCTATTTCTGGAAACAGGCCCTTTGGCTGACCCGGCGATTTCCCCGGGCACGGTTTTGTGATGTGCCGGGCCTGGCCAAAAAAGTGTCCCGGGCCGAGATCGCCGCCAATGACTGGAGCCTCACCCCGGGCCGGTATGTGGGAGTGGCACCCGAGGAACCGGATGAAAACTTTGATTTTGAAGAAACCCTGCGCGAGATCCATGTCGAGCTGGAGGACCTGAACGGTGAAGCAGTCAAACTGGCTGCCGCCATCAAGAAAAACTTCGCGGAACTGGGGATATGACCGACAAAGACCGTAAATTCACCGGCCGTGCCGGACCGGATGCCGGATTTCCCGCCCCGGTGGGTAAAGGTGCTTTGCCGGCGGATTATGCAGCGGTCCTGGAAGGGTTGAAAGAACGAATTCAATCTGAGCGACTGCACGTTGTCCTGTCGGCCAATGCTGCCATGCTCCTG
>JAIVHE010000377.1 GCA_020201255.1 Desulfobacteraceae bacterium | reverse complement strand
GGTAAACAGTCGGATAAGGGCATAGACCCCCACCTTGGTAAGCATGCCGCCGAAAAAAGCCGCCACAGATGCGGGCAGGGTATGATAGGATGCCGGCAGCCAGAAAAACAAGGGGAACAGGGCAGCCTTGATCCCGAATGCCGTCATCAGCATCAAGGCGGTGCTGGTGAGCAGGGCGGTATTTTCCACCATGGCCGCTTTGTCATGCAGATCAGCCAGATTCAGCGTGCCGGTGAGGCCATAGAGCAACCCGATCCCTGCCAGCAGCACCATGGTGGACAACAGGTTCACGGTAACGTATTTGACTGCATTGGTCAGCTGTCCGGCCGGATTTTCCATGACCATGATGCCGAAGGAGGCCATGAGCATGACCTCAAACCAGACATACAGATTGAACAGGTCTCCGGTAAGAAACGCCCCGCAGATCGCTGCCGTCAAAAGCAGCATAAAGGGATAGAATCCGCTTTTGATCTGCCGGTCCCTTATATCGATGCGGGCGTACACCACCACGGCGGTGTGGAGTATGGCCGTGACGAGGACCATGACGGCACCCAGGTAGTCGGCCACCAGACAGATGCCGGCAGGGGAAGGCCAGGTGCCTATCCACAGGGAAATCACCTTCCGGTCCAGAACCGCTGCCATGAGCAGGCAGGAGATGAAAAGATGCAGCACAGCCCCGACAATGGCCATTGTATTGGCATGGCGGTGATGTGTCCGCAAAAGTATGGTGAGAACGGCAAACGCCATGGGCTGTAAAATGGGAAGGATCAGCAGGTTTGTCATGCCTGTTCCTTTTTTTCAGATACCTGCTGATCACTGGTTTCCGGCATTTCCACAAGAAACGGCTCCTGGTCCGCATCCAGGGTGCGGGCCTGGTCATAGGCCCGGTACAGCAGTACCAGCAAAAAAATGGTCATGGCAAATCCGATCACAATGGCGGTGAGGATCAACGCCTGGGGAAGTGCATTGGCAACCGGTGCCCCAGGTATGGTCTGGTCAAAACCGATGAGGGGTGGATTCACATGGGTCAGCCGGCCGGATGCAAAGATCAACAGATTGACAGCGTTTCCCATCAGGACAAATCCGAAAACAAACCGGACCAGGATGCCGGAAAGCATCAGAAACAGGGCGCTGCCAAACATCAATCCCACCACCAGGGCCAGCAGAGATTCCATTTTTTAGTTCTCCTCCAGGGCCAGGAGAAGGGACAGTATGGCACCCAGTACCGCCAGGAAAACGCCCAGGTCAAAGATCAGGGGGGTGCCCACAAAAAAAGGTCCCGGATGCCACCAGATACCGGTAAGAAAAGGCTTGTTCATGACAAGGGCCGGCAGCCCGGCCAGGGCGGCCAGGGCCAGGCCTGTCGCGGCAATGGTACCGGGACGGACACGAATGGCCCGGCGGACCCGGTCCGGTCCTTCGGTGATGGCAAACAGGGCAAATGCCGTACCTGCCAGAAGGGCGGCGCAAAATCCGCCCCCGGGCTCATGGTGGCCCCGCAACAATACATACACGGCAAAGACCAGCATCAATCCCACCATGAGGTGTGTGGCTGTTTTTAAAATAGTTGACTGCATTTATCCTTCCTTTGTTCTGCGGATCAGGGTCACACCTGCCCAGGCTGCCAGTACCACCACACAGATTTCCCCTAAGGTGTCCAGGCTTCTGAAATCCACCAGGATTACATTGACGATATTGCGGCCATGGGCGGCAATATAGCTGTTGGCTTCAAAAAATGCGGTGAGGGTTCGGTCCAGGGGAACCTGTAACATACCCATCATCAGGGTGGTCAACAAAAGCCCTGCACCCAGGGACAGGCAGGCATCCCGGATAGTTCTGGACCGGGGCCGTTTTTGGGCCGCATCCATTGGCGGCAGCCGCAGCAGCACCAGGGACATAAAAATAAGTGTCAAGGTCTCCACCAGCAGCTGGGTTAAGGCAATGTCCGGCGCACCAAAGACCATGAATGTCAGGGCCACGCCTGCGCCCACACCCCCCAGACCGCCGATGGCGCAAAGCCGTGTTTTGGCGAAAACCACTACCCCGGTGGAAGCCAGGATAAAGGCAAACAGACCCATTGCGATCAACGGTCCTGATATGGTCGGGAAAATCAGGATGCCCGGAATATGGGGCAGCCAGGGCCAGGCCACAGCCACCACCAGGGTGAACACAACGATAAAAAGATAGAAATGCAGGGACCCGTTTTGGATTTTGTTTGTGAAAGCGCCGGCACTTTTCAAAAAAAGATCCAGACCGGACTGGTAAAGACCGGGCGTGGTGATCCACAGCCGGTCAATGGCGGTATTCATCCTGTGCCGCAAGAAGGTGCGGTACCGGTAAATGACACTGCCCAGGGTCAGGGTGAGGATGCTCAGCACAAGGGGCAGGTTCATGCCATGGAAAAATACCAGGCGGATATCTTCTCTGTCCGGGTGAAAGGAAAACACCGCCGGCTGGATCAAATGTTCGGAAACCCATTCCGGCACGATGCCGAACAAGATGCCCAGCAACCCCATGACGGCCGGGCCCAGGCGCATGGTCCAGGGAGCTTCCTTTACAGGATTCATTTTCCGCCGTCCAAAACCCAAAAAAGGGGTAATAAGGATAATGGCGGCTACAGCCGTCATCAGGGAGTTGGCCACAAGGGTGGCAATGGTGGCAAAAACCGGAAACATGTCTTCCGCCAGGGCCCCTTCATACATGATTTCCTTGCCGATGAACCCGAAAAACAACGGAAATCCTGCCATGGACATGGTGGCGGCGGCAACCGCCAGCGCCGTCAGGGGCATGGATTGTAACAGCCCTCCGAGATGGTCAAGGTTCCGGGTGCCGGTCTGGTGATCAATGCTGCCCACAGCCAGAAACAGGGCCGCCTTGTAAAGGGCGTGGACCATGAGAAACGTGGCGGCGGCTGTCAGGGAAAGAACGGTTCGGCCCCCGAGAAACAGGGTCAGGATTCCCAAAGCCATGAGGGTGGTATAGGCCAGGATGCGTTTGAGATCACAGGGTCCCAGGGCCTGGACGGCTCCCCACAGGGCCGTGGTTCCGCCTATGATCACAAGGGTCCCCATCCACAGAGAGGTTCCCCCCAGCAGGGGATGAAACCGCATGAGCAGGTAGATGCCTGCCTTGACCATGGTGGCGGCATGGAGAAACGCACTGATGGGGGTGGGGGCGGTCATGGCATTGGGCAGCCAGAAATGAAAGGGGACCTGGGCGGATTTTGTCATGGCCCCTATCAGGATACAGATAAAAACAGCCGGATACAGCGCATGGTCACGGATCATATCCCCTGATGCGGCCCAGAGGCTTATGGTCATGGATTCTCCGGCAATCTTCAGCAGCAGAATGCCCAGTAACAGAAAAAGCCCGCCACCGCCGGTGACCAACAGGGCCTGACGGGCATTTTCCCGGGCGGTTTTGTGGTGGTGATCAAACCCGATGAGCAGAAAGGACAAGATGGTGGTGGCTTCCCAGAACACAAACAAAAGCAGCAGGTTGTCGGAAAATACGATGCCCAGCATGGCAATCATGAACCCGTGCAGATAAAAAAAGAACCGGCCCAGATGCTGGTGCCCGGCCATGTAGCTGGATGCATACAGGCTGATAAAAAAACCGGTCATGGTGATGATCAGGCCGAACAGCAGGCCCAGACCATCCAGGCGGAATGCCAGGGTAAGATCCAGGCTGGGAACCCAGGACCACTGGATAAGAAACACCTTTCCCTGTACCACCCGGGGCCAGGCAAGGCACAAAAGCCCGAAAAGCACAAGGGGCAGAATACTGGAGACAACTCCCCCCCTGCAGCAGTCCGGGACCTTTTCAATGGATGGCAGGGATGTTTTCATGTCTACTGGGACAAGAACAAGGGGATGTCCGCAGAATGAATGGTTTCCAGAACAGTATCCCCCAGCAGGCTCCGCTTGATGATATTTTGGGAGCTGTTGCCCATGACAATGAGGTCTGCCTGGTGATCGTGGGCATAGGAGAGCAAATCATACCTGGGATTGCCTTCTACAATTTCGGTGTGTACTTCAAATCCGTGGGCCTGACAGTAATCAGAGGCCTTTTCCAGGAGGAATGGTTCCGGTTCTTTGTGGTGTTTGAAGTGCACAAACCGGATATTTGCCTTGGGCCAGGGATTGAGCAGCAGAAAGTCACGGGTGGCCTGGGCAGATTCCATGGAGCCGCTTATGGCCACTACCACGTTTTGAACGGGGCGGTACTTTTCCGCCACAGCCAGGATGGGTCGCACCCCATTGCGCAGCAGCTTGATGATCGCCTTGTCCGGATCCTGCTGGTTGCTGCAGTGTTCCTTGAACATGGAGATTGCCTCTTCCGTTCCTTCTTTGGAAACCTTGATTTTTTTTTCGCGCATGCGCTGGGCATAGGCACTGGCTCCGGCCGGTACCGGTCCCACATTTTCCAGTTTTTTTGTGTTTACGATGGTAACCCCGGTGAGCTGTGCCTGGTGCAGATCTCCCAGTTCAGTGGCCCACTGGGTTGCAGCTTTGGTAAACGGTGTTCCGCCTAGTCCCACAAGTATTCTTTTGATCATAGGTCATGGTCTCCTTGATGTTGATTTTCCTTTGTTCTTTTTACGCTACGAAGCAAATTATTTGTCAAGAAAAACAAGCTCTGGTGTACTGTTCACCTTACCAGACCCGAAGCGGCTGTGCAATTGAAATCTGGTCAGACCAGGAGTCAAAATTAGTTTTCGGCAAGCTTTCTGCGCTGGGTTTCGGTCCAGTCGATGCGGCTCATGAGTCCCTGGAGTATCCGGACATCCCGGGGAGTCAGGCCGGCATCCCCCAACAGGCGGCGGAAGGTCCGCAGCAGATGGTCCGGGTTCTGGGGGTCCAGAAAATCGATGTCCAGCAGGGTTTTGCGCATGTGGGTAAACAGGGCTTCGATTTCTTGTCCGGATGCCGGCTGTTTGGGGGCAGGATCGTGAAACGCGCCAATGGTTTCGGATTTGAGTGAGACTTCATACAGCAGGACCGCCAGGGCATGGCTCAGGTTCATGGAAGGGTAGGCATCGTGGGTGGGGATGGTGACAAAGTGCTGGCACAGATCCAGGTCCTTTGTTTCCAAACCGGTGTCCTCTCTGCCCAGCAGCAGAGCGCATCTGACCTCCGGTCCGGATTGGCTGATCTGCCGGGCTGCTGTTGCCGGGGTCAGAAAATGTTTACGGTATTTGCCGAACCTGCGGGTGGTCACCAGCCGCAGCCGGCTGACCCCGAAGTTCATCATCACCCGGCACACCGAACCGATATTCAGGGGTCCCTGGGGTTCTTTCAACACAATGACAAGGTTCAAACCGTTCATTTTATTTCCAGAAGCCGGGGTACCGGCCATTTTGTGGCAAATCCCATTTTCTCCAGCAGGCGGATGCCGGCATCCACATGTTTTCCTGCCTGGGCAATCGAGTGGGAGTCATCTCCGGGCACCATGGGGATCTGCCGGGAGCGGATCTTTTCCAGAATGGATTTTGCAGGATAGGGTTCTGCCTCTCCCCGGGCCAGGGGCCGCAGGTTCAGGTCCATGACAAGATTCAGGTCTTTGATCAAATCCAGGTTCCGGTCGATCTTAGCAGCGATGTCCGGCTGCAGCATCCGTGCCGCATAATCTGGATCATGGATGCGGACCAGGTCGAAATGGCCCACCACAAAAGGCCGGACCGCCTGGATCATCTCAAACTGCCGGTCGAAATATGCCAGGTACAGATCCTCCACAGATCCGCAGGCCCTGACCGCGGTCCCATAGGTTTGCGAAGAATAATCAAAGCAGATATCTGCCACATGGTGCACCGATCCCACCAGATAATCCGGGGAAAATGCTGCCGCCAGGTCCCGGATATGGGGCAGATACCCGGTAAAGGCTTCGGTTTCCATGCCGGCAAAGATCCGGATTCTGTCCGCCAGATCCGCTTTCAGCTGTTTGATGGTCGTAAAATACCGGGCAAACCGCTGGTACATATGGTCCATGGTCAGGCCCTGGGCAATCTCTTCGGGATACAGGAACTTGGGGTGTACCGGCGGGATATGTTCGGTGATCCCAACCTGCCTGAATCCCATGTGAATGTACTGCTGGATGATATCTGTCAGCCGGTCTTGGGCATGGCAGCAGAATTCACCGGAATGTCCACCGTGAAGGGATATGGGGCCAAAAAGAGTCATGGCCCGGTTTGTACCATTAAATGCGGCCAATGAAAAGGGTTTTCACATCATCACATGCCGGTGACGATCCGCATCCTTTTTTTCAGTGATAAAGAGGATAGAACCCGTCTGTTGTCAACGTAAGATATCCTCAAAAGTAAGGTTGATAAAAATGTAATAATGTCTATTATGATTTCATGTTGAAACCTGGACTACCCTATTATGATGATCCCGAAGGATCAAAAGTTCCCAATGGATTTGATCATGTGATTGATTCCCATGTTCATGTTTTCCCTGGCAAGATATTTGATGCGATCTGGAATTGGTTTGATCATCATGCCTGGAAAATTCGTTATAAAATTTCCACCACAGATATTTTCACCCATCTTTTAGACAGGGGTGTTTCCCATGTCATTGCATTACAGTATGCTCATAAGCCGGGAATTGCCGAATTGCTGAATCACTATATGGCTTTTAAGATCAATGAATGTAAAGGTCAGGTATCCGGCATGGCAACCGTTTTCCCAAGTGAACCTGATGCAGATCTTATTTTAAAAAAGGGATTTGATTTAGGCCTTACCGGTGTAAAGCTTCATGCCCATGTCCAGTGCTTTGATATGCTGGCCCCGTATATGGAGCCTATATATCAGATCTGCTCGGATGATAAAAAGCCCATGATCATGCATGTGGGAAGAGAGCCCAAAAGCGAAGAATATAAGTGTGATCCTTATATGATCTGCAGTGCCGGAATGCTGGAGAGTGTTATTAAAAATTTTCCTGATCTTCATGTGTGCGTGCCGCACCTCGGGTTTGACGAAGTAAATCAGTACCGCCTTTTGATAGAAAAATATGATAATCTGTGGACCGATACCACCATGGTGATCACTGATTACTTTCCCATGAAAGAAACCATTGATCTTTCTAAATACAGACTGGATCGGGTCATGTACGGCTCTGATTTTCCTAATATCCCCTATGAATGGGACAGGGAACTGAAGGTGTTGGGCCAGTCAAATCTGAATAAAGAGCAATTGGACCAGATCCTTTATAAAACAGCTATTGGGTTTTTTCATCTTACAGATGAACAGATCTGTTCAAGATGACGGACTTGCTTACCCCAATCTTTTCCGGATCAAGCATGCAGGTCCAGGGCAGATCCGCGTTTTTCCAGCCATTGACTATGCGACGGCCATGTTCAGCATGGCCGGGCCGGTTGAAAAGATCCCCCTCAAAGCCGTCAGTTACATCGAAATGGTATCCATTATTTATTCGGACAATGAAAATTCATGCAGTGGATAATTACCAATGAGCAGAAAAAATTTAGTAACGTAGCGAATCCGGTTGACCAAAAAGTTAGAAGTCACCCTTACTGCCGCAGCCCCAGCGCGGAGGATAGACCCACCAGGCAATGGACACCAGTAGTCCGAACACGGTGTAGATTGCTATGAATACCCAACTTGGGGCTTGGTAGAAGATTAGCCAGTGT
>JAIVHE010000376.1 GCA_020201255.1 Desulfobacteraceae bacterium | reverse complement strand
GGAAGAGATCAAATCGCTTCTTTATGGCAAAAAGAGCCAAACATTTCACCTGGAGAGGATTTGCTGGCAATTTATTCTATTTTGTATGAAACCTTGAAAAAGCGATAATGGACCGGATCCTCAGATATTTAAAATAAAGAAAGAATACGCATTGAACACACAAATTGCAGTTGGTTTGGTAACCTTAATTTTTTTAACCGGGTGCGTTGGGGCTGTTCTTGATCTGGGGATAAATAATGGAGAGTTGGCGCCGTGCCCGAAAACACCAAATTGTGTGAACAGTCAGGCGGTTGGTGAAAAACAATATATTCAACCTATTCGTTATGCAGGAACACGGGAGGATGCCCGAGCCCGTCTCTTGCAGATACTTGGTTCCCAAAAGCAGGCAAAGATCTTGACGGCTCAGGAAAATTATATTCGAGCAGAGTTTACGTCAGCTTTGTTTCGATTTGTCGATGACGTGGAGTTTTACTTTTCGAAAGAGAAATCAGGCGAGTCGGTCATCCATATCCGATCCGCATCCCGTATCGGATATTCCGACCTTGGGGCAAACCGAAAACGAATTGAGCGGATTCGAAGTGAATTTCTTAAATAGGTTGATGAATCAGCTCATAAAGGGATAGAAAATGATTCATTATCTTAAAGTATATGGTGTTGCATTATCTGTATTCCTTGTCGTTGATCTGATATGGATCGGCTTTATAGCCCGAACCTTTTATCAGGATCAACTGGGCTTTATTCTGGCATCTTCCCCCAATTGGACAGCAGCCATCATTTTCTACCTGATGTTTGTTGCCGGTTTATTGTTTTTTGTTGTCATACCCGGATTGAAAAAAAACGATTTAAAAGTCAGCCTTTTCCGAGCAGCTGTATTTGGCATCCTTACCTATGGAACCTATGATTTAACTAACCTTGCTCTCATTGAAGGCTGGCCGGTTCTGGTTACTGCGGTGGATATAATCTGGGGAATGATGTTGAGCATCATCGTATGCCTGGTCAGTTTGAAGGTCGGCAGGCATTTTGATTGGCGGTCGTGATATCCCTCCGGTAAAACCCAGGAGTGACAGGGATAGTCTGATGTACTCATCCGCCGAAAAACTGACCTTCTGCTGCAAGTAGTCCTCACCATCAAAACAATTTCCTTCTGGTAAAATCAAACTTTCAAATCCAAAATCCGAATCACTGAGCCTTTCTTCTTCCAGTCCTGCCCGTTTGGTTTTTTTCCTCCCAACTTCAGGATAATATTTTTTTCTATTTGTAATAAATTGAAACTATGTTTTATTAGTATCAAATAAATTGAAGCATTGTTTTAAAAGCTACTGGGAGTTACATTAATGAAATTAAATCCAGATCTTGTTGGAACACGTCTAAAACCGTATCAGGCTCAAATCACCAGTCGACAAACCACAAATTATGCGGTTGCCATACAAGATAACAATTCTGTTTATTTTGATGACAGAAAAAAAGAAGGGGTTGTCGGGCACCCCTTGTTTCCGGTTTCTGTTACCTGGCCGGTGTTGAGCAGGTTGGATCAGTTTATTGAGGCCAAAGATTTTCCCATGGATGTGTTATTGACCCAGGTGCATTATTCCGAACATTTAATTTTGCACCGATTGATCCGACCAGACGATATATTGACCTTGACCGGCAGTTTAAACGCATTTTTGCCACACCGTGCCGGAACCCATGCCATTATTGCTTTGGAAGCTGTGGATGATAAGGGGGCGTTGGTGTTTACCGAATATATCGGTGCCATGTTAAGGGGGGTGGACTGCGGCTTGGGCAAACAGGCAGGAGAACTGCCAGTGGTTCCTGAAAATAAAGATGAAGATGGATTGATCTGGCAGTCTAATATTTCTATTGATCCGCTTCAACCCTATGTTTATGATGGGTGTACCAATATTGAATTTCCCATTCACACATCACCGAATTTCGCACAGTCTGTGGGCCTGCCCGGAATCATTTTACAGGGGACTTCAACCTTGGCTTATGCGGTTCGAGAAATGGTGAACCGGGAAGCAAATATGGATCCCTCAAACATTGAAGAGATTGCCTGTAACTTCACAGGAATGGTTAAGCCGGGTACTCAGATTCAGGTATGCTGTACTGAGAAAAAAGCCCATCAAAATCATATGGATTTGTTTTTCCAGGTAAAAAACCATGAAAACCAAAAAGCCATCCGTAACGGATATATAAAAATAAAAAGGGGGGAGTAATGGAGAATAGTAATCAACTGCCTTTGGTAAATTCTTATATCGACAAATGGGCCAAAAACAGGCCTGATGCCATTGCTATTGTTCAACATGAAGACGGGCGAAAAATCACGTACAAAAAGTTTTCCTCTTTGATTGATTTTTTTGCCCTGAGGCTTCTGGATATGGGGATAAAAAACGGGGATCGTGTTGCCACCCAACTGGTACTGGTCCCGGAACATATGGCCTTGATGTATGCCTGTTTTAAAATCGGAGCGATCTTTGCGCCCTTGGATGTCCGCCTGCTCGAAAATGAGGTGGTCAGAGATATTAATAAAATTGATGCCTCAGCCTTTTTTTTTCTGGGAAATACACCTGTCAGAGATTTTAGAAAGGTTGGTAAAGCGGTAAAAGAGGGGTGCCCTTCTGTCGAACACCTTGTGCAGTTCACACCAGAACCCAAGCCCGGTGACATTATTGAGGGTGCGCTGGGAATTATCCACCTGATGAACAAACCTCGTCTTATTTTTTTAAAGCTTAAAGATATGGTTACCGGAAAGCTTAATAAAATATACAAGGGGGTGGACAAGCGAACCCCGGCCCTGATCATCTACACCACCGGGACCACAGGGGAACCGAAACCGGCTGTATTGTGCCATGAAAATATTATTGTTCAGAACCGGGTGCTGGAACGGGGCATTGATTATAAGGGAGATACACAGGATTTTTCCATCCTTGTAAACCTGCCGCCGAGTCATGTAGGTTGTATCACCGAAACCTTTATGACCACCATGTTTATGGGGGGCAAAGCAGTCTTTTTGCGAATTTTTGATGTGAAAGCAACCCTGGATGCCATCCAGGCTCATAAGATCAAGGTAATCGGACAGATTCCCACCATGTTCAGGATGCTCTGGAATTTTCCCGAATATGATTCATATGATCTTTCAAGTCTGGAATTTGTGGCCTATGCCGGTTCTGCGGTGGATGTGGGCTTCCTGAAAAAGTTATCCACCATGGCACCCAAATTCGGAACCGGAATCGGGATGACGGAAAATGCCGGATTTGCCACCTTCACACCAACCGATATTACCATTGAAGAGATGGCAGGGCAAGTGGGACAGGCCTTCCCGGATCTGGCTGAGGTTACCGTCAGAAAACCCATGCAGCCGGATGGCACGGCTGGTGAAGAATTGCCGGATGAAGAGATCGGAGATATCTGTTACCATCCGCCCATTGTTTTCCTGGAGTATTACAATCAGCCTGACCAGACCAGGAATACCATATCCAAAGAAGGGATATTATATACCGGGGATCTGGGATATTTCAAGCAGATGAAAGATTATAAGGCATTGTATCTTTCCGGCCGTAAGAAGTTTGTGATCAAACAAAAAGGATTTAATGTGTTCCCTGGCGAAGTTGAAGAACACATTGCCCAGATGGAAGGTGTAAATATAGTGGATGTGGTGGGGATTAAACACCGTCTTTTTGATGAAGGGATTTTTGCTTTTGTCCAGGCGACACCCGGGGTACTTTTACAAAGTGATGCGGTGATGGCGCATTGTAAGTCAATCGCTTCTTACAAAAGGCCCCAGCATGTTGAGATCTGGCCCGAGGATGAAGACCTGCCCTTAACAAGAAGTGCCAAAGTAGACAAAATGAAGTTGCTGAAACAGGCAGAAAAAATTGTGGCAGAATTAAGGCAGAATGGGAAGTGGGATGCTCAACAAGGATAAAAATGAGACAATCAGACAAAACAAGCCGGTCAGACATCAGGCAGGACATGTCTGATAAATTAAAACAGCGGCTCTACCCGGGAGTACTTGAATTGTTTTCTGATTATGATTTTCACCGGGTTAATGTCCGGGAAATCAGTAAGCGGACCGGTGTGAGTTCCGGCACGATCTATAAATATTTTGGTTCAAAAGAAGAACTGATATTTGCCATCCTGGATGAACAGATCGCACAGATCAGTGTGTTAATATCCACTCAGATTATAGGGATGAAGGATATCAAAGAAATTTTCAGAAAGGTTTTCTGGGTAACCATGGACTTTTATGACCGCAATCCAGGGGTTGCGGTTACCGCATTTATCACGGTTCCTATGCGGACCTGGATGCAGGATAAAAGTTATAACAGACATGATGATCTGACCATTCTTAAGCAAATAATTATTGATGCAAAAAATAAAAACAAGATTGATCCCAGCCTTTCATTCAGCCAGATTATCGATGCCTATTATATGGTCTGTTACCGGTATATCCACAATTGGTATTATTGCAGAATGACCTATAAACTGACGGAAAGAATAGATGATTATTTCAATCTTTTCTGGAAAATAATGATCCCTGTTACAAAAG
>JAIVHE010000375.1:4660-6704 GCA_020201255.1 Desulfobacteraceae bacterium | reverse complement strand
CAGTCAATGCTGGACAATGTGAAAGTTGACTACTACGGTACCCAGACCCCTTTGCCCCAGATGTCCACCATATCCATTCCCGAAAGCAGACTGATTACGGTGAAACCCTGGGATATCAGTGTGATCAACGCAGTTGAAAAAGCCATTCTCAAGGCCAACCTCGGACTGACACCCTCCAATGACGGCAAACTGATCCGTATTTCCATTCCTCCTTTGACCGAGGACCGCAGAAAGGAAATCGCCAAAAACGTTTCCAAAATCTGCGAAGAGCACAAGGTTGCGATACGCAATATCCGCAGAGATTCCAATGAACTGCTCAAGGATCTGCAAAAAGAGGGCGATATTTCAGAAGATGACAGCTTCAAAGGACAAAAACAGGTCCAGGATCTGACCGACGAGTACATTGAGCGGCTGGATGACATTTTTGCCCAAAAAGAAAAGGAGATCCTTGAAGTCTGATGCCCTGCAGACATCCGGCCTGGATGTAGACAAGCTGCCGGTCCATGTGGCCATTATCATGGACGGCAACGGCCGGTGGGCAAAAAAACGGCTGATGAACCGGGTCAAAGGCCATGAAAAAGGCTCTCAAGCCGTCACATCCATTGTACGTGCCTGCCGGGAACTGGGCATTCAGTACCTTACCCTGTATGCATTTTCCACTGAAAACTGGGCCAGGCCGAAATCTGAAGTGTCGGCACTCATGCAGCTGCTCAAAAAATTTCTGGTTTCCGAGCGCCCGGAGTTGATGGAAAAAGGGATCTGCCTGAAAGTGCTGGGCCAGATGGAAAGACTGCCCGAAGATGTCAGGCAGAAGGCCTGCGAAACCATGGATGCAACCAAAGAAAACCGGCAGATGACCCTTAACCTGGCGTTGAGTTACGGCAGCAGACAGGAAATATGTGATGCGGTTCAGGCAGTGGCACAAAAAGTTGCGGCAAAGGATCTTGCGGTGGCAGATATCACCGAGCAGCTTGTGGCAGACCATTTGTATACCGCCGGTATGCCGGACCCGGACCTGTTGATAAGGACCTCGGGAGAGTTCCGGCTTTCCAATTTTCTGCTCTGGCAGTGCGCCTATGCGGAAATCTTTGTTACCCATACCCTGTGGCCGGATTTTACCGGAGATGAGTTCATGGAGATATTAACCAATTATCAAAAAAGGAACCGACGGTTCGGTAAAGTGGAATGCAGCATGCCCAGCGATGGATAACCACAATAGTTCTGGCACCTTTGGTCATATGGATTTTGATCAAAGGCACCCCGATGATCCTTGCCGCGCTTGTAACCGTCGTGGCCATTTTTGCCATCAAAGAATATCTGCGCATCATCTTCAGCCTTGGTGACGGTTCCTGTCCATGGGTCATCACGGCTATTTGTTTTGTTACCTGTGTTTTTCTGGTGTTCGGTGCTGCCGCAGGCTCCTGGCAAACCATGTTTTTGTCCCTGGCCCTTAATTTCGTTTTATTGTCTGTTTTTGTGCTGTTTGCGTTTACCGCACGCACTGCTATTTTTGATACCATTTCCCGGCAGGTTCTGGGTATTTTGTATATTCCCTTTCCATTGTCTTTTCTTCTTTTTATTCGGAATATGGATGACGGTATCCTCTGGATAATCTGGCTGCTCATTGTCTGTTTTATCAATGATACAGGGGCCTTTTATACCGGCACCTTCTTTGGAAAAAACAAATTATCCCCCCATATCAGCCCCAATAAGACCATTGAAGGATCAATGGGCGGTATTGCCGCCTCCATGACAGCAGGAGTTGTTTTTTCACTGCTGTTTTTTGGCTCCCCGGTCCTGGCCCTGATTACCCTTCCCTGTTCCATTCTCATTGCGGTTGCAGGGCAGGTGGGCGATCTGTTTGAATCCGCTTTGAAACGGGCATCCGGCATCAAGGATTCCGGACGGATACTGCCGGGCCATGGCGGTATGCTGGACCGCATCGACGGGCTTTTGTTTGCCGTTCCCGTGCTGTATGGGTATCTGGTGCTGGTGGTGGTATGAAAAATCTTTCCATTCTGGGTGCCACAGGGTCCATCGGCAC
>JAIVHE010000375.1:0-4563 GCA_020201255.1 Desulfobacteraceae bacterium | reverse complement strand
CCACTGATATGGTCCTGCTGGCAATGGTGGGGGCAGCAGGGTTGAAACCTGCCCTGGCCGCCATTGAGGCACAAAAGGATATTGCCCTGGCAAACAAGGAAACCCTGGTGATGGCCGGTGATATTGTCATGGCACGGGCCCGGGAGAAAAAGGTCTCCATCCTGCCGGTGGACAGCGAGCATTCCGCTATTTTTCAATGTATTATGGGGAACCACACCAGGGATGTGAAACAGGTTTTTCTGACCGCTTCAGGCGGTCCCTTCAGAAATACCCCGAAAGAGGCATTCGCACAAATCACCAGAGAAGATGCCCTGAACCATCCCAACTGGTCCATGGGAGACAAGATATCCATTGATTCGGCAACCCTTATGAACAAGGGGCTGGAACTCATTGAGGCAGTTCATCTGTTTGGTATTTCCCATGAAAAAATCCAGGTGCTGATCCATCCCCAGAGCATTGTGCATTCCATGGTGGGATTTTCCGACGGGGCGGTCATGGCCCAGATGGGGGTGCCGGACATGAAACAGGCCATCTCTTTTGCCTTGTCTTTTCCGGACCGCCTGGGCCTGGGTCTGGATTTCCCGGATTTTGCTAGATTGCAGTCTCTTACGTTTCAACCACCGGATTTACAACGGTTTCCCTCCCTTGGTTTTGCCCTGGAAGCATGCACCAGAAAAGGCACTCTGCCGGCGGTAATGAACGCGGCCAATGAAGTGGCGGTTCAGGCTTTTTTAGACTTGCGTATGGGATTTTCCGATATTTTCCGCATTATTGGCACCACCATGGACTGCCATACCTGCATTGACAATCCAGATCTTTCAGGTATTATTGAAGCTGATCACTGGGCCAGGGCAAAAGCCCAATCCCTTATATGATAACACCCATGCCCTGGCAGGCACAAAAAAGCTGTTAGCCGTTAGCTTTTAGCTGATGACTGAGTACTGATGGCTTTCATATAAACACCTATGCCTTGGCGGGCACAACAAAGTATAAAAGCGTTAGCCAATGATAACAGCAGGGAAAATTTTGTTTACTGGAAGCAAATAATTGCGTACTAATAGCTAACAGCTAAGGGCTAACAGCTTTCATACAAAGAGAGGTACACACGTGGGTCATTCCGCTGTTGCATTTATAATTGTTATTGGCGTTCTGGTGTTCATCCATGAACTGGGCCATTTTCTGGCCGCCCGGTTTTTTAAGGTGGGGGTGGATGTTTTCTCTTTGGGATTCGGTCCCAAGATATTCAAGAAAAAGCGCGGCCGCACCGAATACTGCATTTCCGCCATTCCGTTGGGGGGATATGTGAAAATGGTGGGAGAAGAACCGGGCAAGGCCCTGGATCCTGCAGACGAGGCGGTTTCCTTTTCCCATAAACCATTGCACCAGAAAAGCCTGATCGTGGCGGCCGGCCCTGCATTCAATTTTTTCCTGGCCATTTTTATTTTTTATGTGCTGTATCAGTTTTCCGGTATCTTCCTGGCCAAACCCATCATAGGGGAGGTGCTGGACAATACCCCGGCCCAGCATGCCGGTCTCATGGCCGGTGATGTCATAAAGACCATTGACGGAAAAGAGATTCACTCTTTTGAGGATATTACCCGGATCATCAGCAGTTCGACCGGGCAGTCGCTGGATATGCTGGTGAACCGTGACGGCCGGCCGGTACCTGTCTCCATCACCCCGGAACAGCGGGAGGCAAAAAACGTGTTCCAGGAAACAGTGGACCGGTATGTCATCGGAATCAAAGGATCCGGAGAGGTTTTTCACCAATCTTTGAACCCGTTCCAGGCCATGTGGCGCGCTGTTTCCGATACCGCCGGCCTGGTGAAGCTGACCATTGTTTCGGTGGGCAAAATGATCTCCGGCAGCCTGTCTGCCGACAATCTGGGCGGTCCCATCATGATCGCCCAGATGGCAGGAGAGCAGGCAAAAGCAGGGTTGGTGAATTTTGCCTGGTTTATCGCATTGCTGTCCGTCAACCTGGGCATTATCAATTTGTTTCCCATACCGGTCCTGGATGGGGGCCATCTGGTATTTTTCGGCATTGAAGCTGTCACCGGAAAAAGCGTGAGTGAAAAACTGCGGGAAAAAATGATCCAGTTCGGGGCAGCCATACTGGTGGCGTTGATGGTCTTTGTTTTTTACAATGATATTTTACGAATTTTCAATGGTGGATAACATGATTGCCTGTATTGAAATAGCTTTGAAACAATCGCTGCGGGATGCACAAGCATCATCGCTGATCAAAAAAGCGGCATCCTATTTTGGGATACATATCCAGTCGGCCAGAAGTATCCATCTGGTGACCATTGAATCCGATCTGAAGACGGCTGACCTGGAACGGGTGAGACAGCAGATTTTTACCAACCCGGTGACCCAGGTGTCTTCGCTGGCGCCATTGGATATTGATTTTGACTGGTGCATCTGGATCGGATTCCGGCCCGGCGTAAAGGACAATCCCGGTGCCACTGCCATGGAAGCCATTGAAGACCTGCTGGGCAAATCATTTGGGCCTGATGAAGGCATTTACACTTCCAAACGATACTGCCTCAAAGGGGATGGACTGACCCGGTCCCGGGTGGAAATGCTGGCAAAAGAACTCTTGTCCAACCCCATTATCCAGCAGTTCAACATATTTTCATCCTCTGACTGGGATCCCAAAACTGGTGCAAATGTCAAACCGGCCCGGGTGATCCTGGACCATACCCCCTGTTTTGATGTCATGGACATCGATTCCGACCATACCCTGGCACAGATCAGTGACCAGCGGAACCTGGCCCTGAATCCCAGAGATATTCCCATCATCCGAAACTATTTTCTGGACCCGGATGTGGTTGCCGACAGACAAAAAGTTGGATTGTCCAGGCCGACGGATGTGGAACTGGAATATATTTCCCAGGCCAGAAGCGACCATTGCAACCACAACACTTTTAACGGTATTTTCCGGTACAAAGATATTCTGACAGGCGAAGAAACCATTGAGCATTCCTTGTTCAAGACCTATATCCAGCAGCCCACCTTGGCGTTGAAGGAAAAAAAAGACTGGGTGGTGTCCGTGCTCTGGGACAATGCAGGCGTGGGCGCTTTTGATGAAGACAACAACTATGTGATCACCGGGGAGACCCATAATTCACCTTCCAACATGGAAGCCTATGGCGGGGCCATCACCGGCATCGTGGGCGTGTACCGTGATCCCATGGGCACCGGACTGGGCGCAAAACTGTTCATGGGCAGCTTCGGGTTTTGCGTGGGAGATATCCATTATGACGGCCCGCTGCAACCGCCGTTGCATCCCAGACGGCTTCTGGACGGGATTATTGAAGGGGTCAAGGACGGCGGCAACAAAAGCGGAGTCCCCACCACCTTTGGTCAGACCCTGTTCGATGCCGGGTATATGGGCAAAAGCCTGGTGTTTGTCACGGCCCTGGGCATCATGCCCAAACAGGTTGCAGGCGGACCCAGCCATGAAAAGAAAACCACACCCGGGGATCTGATCATCATGAGCGGGGGCCGGGTGGGCAAGGACGGTATCCACGGGGTGACCGCCTCTTCGGAAAGTTATTCCGAAAACACCCCGGCCGGCCATGTCCAGATCGGGGACCCTTATACCCAGAAAAAAATGCATGATTTTCTCCTGGAGTGCCGGGATGAAGGCCTGATTCAATTTATCACCGACAATGGCGGAGGCGGACTGTCTTCTTCCATAGGCGAATCCGCCATGATTTCCAATGGGTGTGTGGTGCATCTGGACAAGGTGCCGTTGAAATATGAAGGCCTGGACATGTGGGAAATCTGGGTGTCCGAATCCCAGGAGCGCATGACCATTGCTGTGCAGCCTGCGGATCTGGACCGATTCATGGCACTGTCTTGTGAACATGCAGTGGAAAGCACGGTGATAGGAGAATATACCGATACCGGAAAACTGCACATTATGTACAAGGATAAAACCTGTGCCTATGTGGACATGGATCTTTTGGACAAGGGATTTCCCGCCTGGGAGTTTGACGCGGTCTGGCTGCCGCCCGAAACCCGGGGCCTTTTTGAACCGGTGATCCGCACCCCGAAAGATTTCAATGCGCTGATGACGGCCATGCTGGAGCGGCCCAATATCTGCTCCAAAGAATGGATCATCCGGCAATATGATCATGAGGTACAGGGCGGCTCCGTCATCAAACCTTTGGTGGGGGTCAATCATAATATTCCTTCGGATGCGTGCGTGACCCGGCCGGTGCTTACCGGCAAAAAAGGCCTGGCCTTTTCCCAGACACTGTTGCCCTGGTATTCGAAAATCGATGCATACCACATGATGACCTGCACCATTGATGAGGCTGTGCGGCGCCTCATTTGTGTGGGAGGCAGTATTGCCCATATCGGAGGGGTGGACAATTTCTGCTGGCCTGATATCGGGTATGATGCACACACCAATCCTGATGCGGCCTTTAAAGCAGCCCAGCTGGTGCGGGCCTGCCGGGCTTTGAAAGATGCCTGCATGGCCTATGAAATTCCCCTGCTGTCGGGCAAGGACTCCATGTATGTGGACGGCCACCTGGAAGGGGCGTTTGG
>JAIVHE010000074.1 GCA_020201255.1 Desulfobacteraceae bacterium | reverse complement strand
CATCCCTCACCCCGCACAAAATAATGGAGGAGGGAAACTGTCCCGGCCGATGGGTATATCCAGAACGGATCTGGCGCAACACTGAAATCAAGGTATCCCCCACAAGTGCATCGATCTCATCGAACACCAGCACCATCGGCAAGGCACTAAGCTGACAAAAACGCGTCAAAGCCACTTTCAATGCAACATGCTCACCACACTCGGACAATATCTGCTCACAGTTTTTCAATAAAAAATCATCACCCAGATCATTGGTTGCACGTGTACCCAATGCCACTAAAATACTTTTCATCCCTTTGGCAACATCCCCCCGGGCCGTCTGGGCCGTTTCCACATTGCAATACAGTGCCCGGTACCGGCCCTCAACATTCAGATAGTCCACCAGCGCCAGCATGGATGAGGTCTTGCCGGTTTGGCGCGGAGCATGAAGCACAAAATATTTTTCCTGGGCCAGCAACATTTCAACCTCAAAAAGATCAAATCGTTCAAGAGGAGGCAGGCAATAATGGTCTGTACAATCCACCGGGCCGGCTGTAGTAAAAAATCGCATCGGTTATTTTATCCTGTTGTATTTCAATGTATTCCCGCCGTCAGCAAACCGAATTGTTGTTGAGATCAAAAAAATGTAACGGCTTGTTGCGCAGGTCTTTCCCCGGACAAGAGCACTTGTGACCTAAAATAGCCCTTTCAGGGTTTTAAATCAAGACAGTGTAAAATTTTTTCTCATATTTCAACCAGTTGTCAAGACGTAGGTTACATCTTCCAGACGGTGATATCGGCTCCCTGGTATGTTTCACAATACAGCGGATTATTTCAATCGGTTTCCCGGTCTGTACAACTATCCCTCATCAAACATATACCTTGACGGAAGCAGGCTGGCCGGGTAGAATTTCACCATGGCAGATCGGAAAAATACCAAAAGGAGATCAATCCCCACGACAAGTATGTGCACCTCCAGCTGCTGGAATACATGGTCAAAATCTGGCGTCTGTATATCAAACAGCACAAGGGAGAGTCTTTCAAACTGCCCATCGTGATCCCGCTGCTGATCTGTCACGCCAGACAGGCGTGGCCGGATGATACCGTGAGGCTGAGAGCCCTGCTATCCGGCCCGGTGGATGACCTTGTCGGTTACATACCCGATTTCGGGTTTGAGTTGTACGACTTGAAACGGTTCTCCGATGATCAGATTAAAGGCACGATCATGAACCGGGTGATGCTGCTGCTGTTCAAGTACATTTTCAAACCCGAGCTGCAGCACAAGCTGCCTGAGATCTTTTCCCTGCTCAGGACATTGGTGGAAAAAGAAACCGGGCTGCAATATCTGGAGGTGGTGATCCGGTACCTGGCATCGGTACTGGCAAAGAGACAGGAGGTTATATCATGACACTGGCGGAAAAACTTCGGAAAGAGGGTGAAGCGAGGGCATACTATGAACAGTTGGAAGAATATGATTTTACCGAAGGCGTAAGGGGAAAATATGCAGAAAAGTATGCTGAAGGGACGAATGTTGTCGTCATTGATCCCGATGTCGCCCAATATTTTTCTGATCATGAATCAGTTAATGAGGCGTTGCGGTCTTTACTCCCCATTATGAAAAGATACTCCCAGAAAAAAAACAAACAAAATGCCTGAACATGGGAAGATCCAAAAGCGTGTTTGAAGAGATGGCGCAGGACCTACATCCCCCAGACGTTGATATCGACTCCCTGACAGGTTTCAATGCGGCGGAAAATTTTGTCTCTCCAGGGGACGTTTGCATCACGGTTGAAGATCACCAGGTGGCCTTCTTTTGTGCCGGAGGTATCCATGTATGTGCAGGTCTGTTCCAGGCCTGAGGCAAGGGTTTTTTCCAGGCTTTTGTGCAGCACTTTCAGCTCCACCACCACTTTTTGCAACGGCCCCTGCCACCGGGTCCAGTCGGATTTCTCTTTCTCATCTTGTGCAGGCTGCAGAGGCCACAGCACCAGCAGGTCCACCCGCTGACGGCCCAGGCCGTATTCACGTTCGATCCTGCCCCCGGAATTGATGACCCGCTGGAGAAATGCCTGGAGCAGCAGCTGGGGACCGGCCTCCTTAAACTGGAAACGCTCCAGCCAATGTCCGGAATGTTCCTGAAAAAAATGCTGAAAAGCTGCCATGAGTTTGTCCATGTTCAGCCGGTTGTTCGGGGTGACGTACCAGTTGTCTATCTCATCGATGACCAGCACAACCGGAAGTAAAAAAGCCTGAGAGATCCGATTGTCTTTGTAATCGAGAAATTAAAAAGGCCCGGCAGGTGCCGGGCCTTTTTTTCAGGTGGTATCAGGTCAGGGGATTGTCAGGTGCCGTCTAAAAGTTGATCTGCCACTTAATGCCGTAATAGTTCACTTTGGCATTATTCTGGTTCAGGTCATGCATGCCGATTTCAGGTGTCAGGAAAACACCCGGTGCCAGGAAAATCGTTGACTGAATATAAAAACTGTCTGCATCATCCGTGACAGAACCCGGGGTATCCAGCTCGGTTTCCACATATCCGTAACCAGCCTCGAGATACAGCCCTTCCCGGATTTTATAGCCGGCAACTAACAGGACAGCCATGGCATCCTTGTCTATGACCTGGGTACCGTCAAATACGGCATATCCCCAGCCGTCACCATCCAGATTGGGGGGACCAGAAGAAATTGCATTATTCACCAGAATATCCGCCATGGTACCCACATTCTGGCCGCCCCAGACATTGCCTTTAAAATAGGCAGCGCCCACATCCAGCCGGCCGCCGATACCCACTATCCAGGAATCCACTTCATAGTCTCTGTTATTGGCCTTGATGTCAAAGGTCTGGTACCCGCCGGCAAACCGCAGGTGCCATTTGTTGCCGTCAATACCGTATTTTGCCTGGATGGAAGGAAATTTGGTCTCAGTAGACCACCCAAAATTGTTCTGCAGAAAGGTCTGATTGGTATATACATTTTTAGGTTCCACCGCCGCAATCTCAAAATCACCGAATGTCAGGCGGACCATGTTTTTTCTGCTGCCGTAGAGCATGCCAAAGGCACTCATGTTGATATCACCCTTGTTGAAACCGGCTATATTATACACCTGGTTGGAATAGGGGAACAGCAACGGGGTATAGTGTTTACCAACGCCCAGGGAGCCGGCACCGAAGTTCCATTCTCCCCATAAAATACGGGTATTGACATTCCCCCCCTGGGCCCCGTATTCAAACCGGCCGGTCAACGCATCATTCACTGTAACATTGGCCCCGATACGGGCGTTACCGTGCAGGTTCTGTTCATATTCTTCAGAATCCACCCCGCCTTTAAACGGGTTTTGTTCAAAATCCGTATAAAAGGTCGATATACGGGCAGACCCGTAAAAATTCCAGTCAGCCGCCATTGCCGGGCCTGCCATGAACACCAGCGCTACAGCCACCACCATTAGTTTTTTCATCTTTTCTCCTTTTGTTTGAAACATTTCTTCCAACAACTGCCTGAATCCCATACCACCTGAAGCCGGAAAAAACAGGACGTTCCTTTTAATCGCCTGTTTTCTCGACAAAACAAACTGCTGACATTATGTTAATAAACAATGTTCACCCTTCTATTAATCAGGTTCCAATGCCTTCTGTCAATCTTTTTTTACAATTAGCCGCTTTTCTTTAAAAAATACATCTGGCAGGGCATAAAACAACAATGGCCCGGTGATGGATGCATCACCGGGCCATTGTAAAAATTCAGGTGGTTGTGGTAGAATTGAAGTAATTCTCCAAAATCAGATTATGTAAATCTTAGATTAGAAGTTGATCTGCCATTTGGCACCATAGTACAGGGTTTCTTCGCTACCGGCTTCATCACCGTCAAACATACCGATTTCAGGGGTGATAAAGACACCGGGAGCCAAGCTGATGGTGGACTGCACATAGTATGCCTGTACTTCATTTTCAACACCGGCAACATCTGTTTCTGCCCAGCCGTAACCAGCTTCAAAGGCTAACATGTCATTGGCTCTAAAACCTGCGGCAATCATATAGCCCATGTTATCATTGTCTTCAATGCTATTGGTGGCTGCGTTATACTGGGGAAGTGCATCATTACCACTGAAAGCGGCATCACCATCTACAGAAACGGCCATCAGCGTACCGGCATTTTCACCGATATACACGTTACCGCCCACATAGTATGCGCCCATATCCATTTTTGCACCCAAAGCAACCACATAGGAGTCAACATCAAGGCCCCCTATTTCATAAGTCTGGTATCCACCGGCAAGTTTAGCACTGAAAGCATCCATTTTCAAAACATAGGATGCTTCGATTGCCGGAAAATCTGTTTCTGTACCAGCCAGGCCGGTAATGGCAGGGGTGCTGGGAGCGAGTGCGGCAATCTCAAATCCACCGAAAGACAACTGGATCATGGCCTCACGACCGGAATATACACCACCCTGGGGCAGCAGGTTATTGTCAGCATTGATAACCTGGTTGGAGTAAAACATGTTCAGGGGGCTGTAAGTTTGCCCGACCAGCAGGGAGCCGGCACCAAAATTCCACTGACCATAAAGCAAACGCACATTGACGCCTGTACCGTATTCAAAGCGGCCGGTCAGTTCGTCAGACACTTTTACATTGGCACCAATACGGGAGTTACCATTGAGGCCCTGAACGTAATTGGTCGTATCAGCCAGATCGCTGTCTACATAAAAAGTCTGTACACGGGCAGATCCGTAGAAATTCCAATCAGCTGCAGCTGCTGTCATTGCGGAAGCTGCAACCAAAGCAAGGGCTGCAACCAAAACCATTAATTTTTTCATCTTTTTCTCCTTAAAATTTTTTGAATAACCACCTGAAAATAGCATCAAACCTTCCTTTTAAGGGTCTGATACCAAATTAGTATCCCTTTTAATGCAGTTCATACAGACTTGTCAATGCTTTTTTTGTTTTTGACCATTATTTTAATTCATAAGAAATAATACTGGATGCTTTGTCTTTGGCTAAAATGGCCAGTTTGGTCTGAGTCACCACCGACACAATGAGTTCATTTGTACCGTCCCCGTCCAGGTCTGCTATGGCAAAATCACTGATCCATCCCTGGAGGGCAGTGGTCTGGAAAACCGGTGCCAGGGCGATCCCGTTCCAGGAAAGCACCTGGATGGAACCGTTTTTAAACCGCTTGTACCGGCCCATCGCACCACCACCGAACTCATTGTTCTGCACCGCCAGCAATTCAGGTGTCTCATCTTCATCCATGTCATAAAACTGGATTCTGGGATGGATATAGATCCGCTCCCGAAACGAGGCATCGGTATCATTGCTTGGCATGAGCCATACATGGGCGGTGTTGCCGTATTTATCGGAGCTTTCCCATTCCGTGCTGCCGCTGTCACTAGCTACCACCAGGCGGCCGAACCGGTTGGTCATCACATATTCATCAGCCGTAACAGAGGTGACCGGGCCTTTGGCCAGAGACAGCACCGAGGTGTTTCTGGGCATGCGGATCTGTTTCTGTCTGGTATATGTGCTGCCTTGTGCCTGCAAAATGGAAATACGCCCCTCAAACGGACTGGAACCTGTATATTGGCCCATAAGGGTCTTGGTGCCCTCAGCATCCGTAATAACCCGGTAGTAGTAGGATTGGTTGTCAACAAGGGTCACATAGTCGGATCCATTATGTTCCACCACAAATGATTGAAGGCTGTCTCTGTGAATACTCAGACTGGTGACAAAAATTTCCGGGAACCCGTTCCCATTAATATCAGCTATATCCAGGGACACGATGCGGTTGGTGGAAGCATATTCCAGCTGTTTTTCCAGCACCAGTTGACCGCCTGACATCTGATAAATCATGAGCGTGTCATCCGTGGCAGCCACCACCTGGGTAGTAGCGTCTTTGTTCAGATCACCTGTTGCCATGGCGGTAATGACCCCTTCAAATTTCAGATGGGTGGCAAA
>JAIVHE010000374.1 GCA_020201255.1 Desulfobacteraceae bacterium | reverse complement strand
CGGGGGTGTTCGGAGAGCCGGGGGTAGCCGGAGGGCCCGGGATTCCCGGCAGTCATGGGATATCCGGCAGACAGGTGATATCCAGTAATCAGACGATTTTGGCACTGTGGCGGGCAAAGCGGGTTCTGGGAGAACTGATTTCAAGAAAAGCCCCTTCGTACCGGCGGTCATGGGTGAGCCGGGATTCGCCGAAACCGGAAACTATCCAGCCGGGTTGATCAGAGATCCATAACCAGACAGATCGAGCATTGGGCAAAAATCAGCAAGTGTGCTGAAGAGAATCCAGATCTTACATACAATGCAATCAAAGAGATATTGATCGGTATTACAGAGCTTGAACAGGGAGAATCTTCTAAATATCTATTCGGCTGAAATCGTCTATATTCGGTTTAATATGTCGTGAGTTCCGATAGTTCTGAAAACCAGATCGCCTTCGATAAATTGAAACGTAAATCGATATTTCATGGTGATTGAACCCTCCCACCGATTTTTTGTTCCCTGTATCTGCTTAACCCTGAGCGATGGGTGTGATGGATTTTTTAAAAAAAAAGACAGCTTTTCATCAAAGGTCTTTTGAATTTTTTTGGGCAATTTATGATATTCTTTTTTGAATCGTCTGCTGAATTGAAAAGATTTTATTTCTTCAACCATTTCAATCCTTCTTCGGCAGACGTAAATTTTCCGGATAAAAGATCTTTTTCAATGTCTTCATCCGCTTGGGATTCCATTTTTTGCCATTCTTTTGTCCAATACCATCCCTGCGAAGGATCGATCAGTTTTCTGGGCTTCAGGACGATCTGATTTTCATGAATATCCACTTCCAGATAATCACCTTTTTCTATCCCAAGACTGAGCATAATCTTTTTGGGTATACGAATCTGCCCCTGGTGACTGATTTTCATTATGGTTGATGTTGACATCATGGCTCCCCGTAATCAATTAAGCATTTACACTTTTAATCTATTTTAGACCTTAGTTTTATTTGCGTCAAGTGAATTAAATGGGGTCAGACCCCAATTAATACACTATTATGAGATGCAGGTTGAAAATCTTGGAACCAACTTTCTTGACATCATTGAAAAGGCCATAGCCGAAATAGTCGAAAAAACCGGCCAAGATAATTGACGCGGACCGGACAAAGCAATTGACATCTGATCTGGATGACCGCAGCGTGCGGTTTGCGGACAACCGGCGGATGCTGCACAGGCGGCCGTTTTATTTTGCGGAATACGGGAGTGCCAATAAAATTGCGGCATCCAACACCGGCACTGCTGTCTGGTGCCTTGATGCCTGGTTCAGGGGGGCATCCGGTGTGCTGCCGTGGAACACCATCGGCACAAAGAAAAGCCTGGAACAGGCCGAGCAGACCGCATTGTTTTATCCCTGCGTACCAGCGGGAAACCATCTCCAAAAGCTTTGGCGGGGTGCCTGCTCCATAAAAAAATATATACCTTGACTGAATCAGTCGGTCCGGTTAAAATTTCTAAAATCGGTCATGGCCGCAACCCAGTTGCCCTTCCTCATTTTCTTGTTTTTTCTGACAGAAACTGAGGGGTAAGGCACTAAATGGTTGATCAGAAAAATATCATAAAAGCAATCAAGCAGCATGAGCCCTTGGGACTAATATGTTTTCCCTGTAAGTGCTGGACAAGGCAGTGTTTTACCGCAAGCAGCTTGGCCACATTGCAGCGACGGCGGGATCCGGGGCCTGATACCCGCCCTGGTGTTGGCAGAGATCGAAAACAGGACCGAAAAGGCTGTTGCCGGCTGAAGATGCAGCCGACTACCAGATGAACATGTTTCTGGGCGACCGGTATGTCCGGATGCAGACCAGGCTGGCCGCGGCATCGGATAAACTGGACAACGCCACTGACGGCAATGTGGAAAACCTCAAGGCTGAAGCCGGAAAGCTTATTCAGACCCAAAAGGTGGAGATGGAAACGGTGTGCACCTTTTTTTAAGAAGGGTTGGCGAAAAGATCAAAAAACAGCTATAATATTTTGATATAAGTTATAATGTTAAGGAGTATAAAAGATCGGCATGGGAACTTTAGATCCAAAACTTGTTACAATATTTAATCAGCACCAAGAAGAGATAAAAAACAATTACTCTGTTGAATCATTGTCACTTTTTGGCTCGATAATAAAAGGAACAGCAGGGGCTGACAGTGATATCGATATTTTGGTCCGATACAGGAAAACTCCGGGGCTTTTTGCCTTTATGGATCTGAAACGATATTTGGAATCTATTGTGGGAAAACCTGTTGATCTGGTGACGGAAGGCGCGTTAAAAAAACAGCTTCGAAGTGAAATCTTAAAGGAGGCTGTACGTGTCGCATAGAGATTGGAAGTTTAGATTGGATGACATTGTCGAGGCGTTGGACAGGATTTTTGAGTATGTACAGGGCATGGATTATGACAGCTGGGGCAAAGACCGGAAAACTATTGATGCAGTTGTAAGAAATCTGGAAATAATAGGAGAGGCGGCTGCCAATGTGCCGGAGAATATCCAGAACCAGTTTACAGAAGTTCCATGGTATCAAATGAAAGGCATGAGAAATATTTTGATTCATGAATATTTCGGACTCGATATTGAAGTGATATGGAAAACCATACAAGATGACTTGCCATTTTTAAAAGAAAAGATAAAGGAATTATGAGGTTTTCATTTCCGGGAGTATAGTCGATATAAGTGATGGAGCCGTTATGCTCCATTTTTTTTACCACCAGGATCGCGAAGAACACAATAAGTAGGTAAATGGAGGTAAATGGGGTCAGGTAAATGGGGTCAGACCCCAATTAATATTTGACGAACCGGTCAACACCCGGGACTTCATGGCCCTGCGGTGGTACGGCCGGTTATGGCGCAAGGCAGTGGACCCGGTGGACGGGCCTGCGTAGCTGTGGTTCCGGGCGGATATTTCGCATCCCGGATTTTCACGAGACCTGGCGAAAGTAATCCGGGCCGCCCTTCCAAACTTCACCAGGTTTTCGGCTCATGTAGACCAAGACACCCTGGTTTTCCAGAAAGCGTTAATAAAGTACCATAAACTTTCATTTTTTGAAAGTTTATGGTACTTTATTATTTATGAATACGCTTACTCAAATAATTATAGACAACGATCTGGCTGACAGGGTGATATCTGTTTGCCAGTTAAAACGGTTATTGGACGGAACAGAACAAAGTCGGTACAACCTTGTGAACCGCGCCCTGAAGAAAGAGGAGCTGGTCAGACTTCATCGCGGACTATACGTGCTCAACGACCGCTTCAGAACTGTTCCCTTTCATCCATTCCATATTGCCCAGGCTTTCGCTCCGGGAAGCTATGTTTCATTTGAGACGGCACTGGCTTATCACGAATGGATCCCTGAATCGGTTTTTATCACAAAAAGTGTTATTCCGGGGAGGAAAACAAAACAGTTCCAGAATGAAAAAAACGGACTTTTCACCTTTCACCCCCTGCCTGTTCACCGGATTCATTTTCTGGAGCTGGTTAAAAGATATCAGGAAAAAGGGCAAACCATGCTGATTGCGGAGCCGCTCAGGGCTTTACTGGATCTGGTCTGCCTGAGAAAACTGGCATGGAAAGGCCTGGATTGGCTTATTGACGGACTCAGAATCGATCAGGATTGTTTGCTTTCCGTCAATCCAAAAATGATAACGCTCCTGAAACAGGTGTACAAAAATCAACGGACGCAATTGTTTCTGAATGAAATGGGCAAGGAGCTGGGCCATGATTGACCTCATTAAAGACCGCCTGGAAGAATACGAAACAAGAGATCCGGTCCAAAAACTGAATGCTGTCAAGGAAATCCTGCAGGAGATCGCGCTTTTTGGCCTCTGGAGAACCGGATTTTTTGAAAAAGCCGCTTTTCAGGGCGGCACCAGCCTGAGAATCCTGTATGGAATGCCCCGATTTTCAGAGGATCTTGATTTCATACTCAAGAATGGGGATCCCGGGTTTGACTGGGCACCCTATCTGAAGGGGATGATTGACTGCTTTGAAGAATTTGGACTAACTGTGGAGGTCCGGGATAAAAGCCGGATGGACCAGAGAATTAAAAAGGCTTTATTAAAAAGTGACTCCACAGGCTTTCAGCTTAACCTTGCATTTTCAAGAGGCGGATTAAAAAAAATTCAACAAATCAAATTAGAAATTGATGTCAATCCTCCGGACCACTCACGCTTTGAATACACATATTTGGATTTTCCTTTGGATTTTGAAATCTGCAATCAGGATTTATCCAGTAATTTTGCCCTTAAACTGCATGCAATTCTTTGCCGGCCATACGTTAAAGGTCGGGACTGGTATGATTTCAACTGGTATGTTAAAAAAAAAATCCAGCCCAATCTGCCTCACTTGCAAAAAGCGTTGGATCAATGGGGCCCATGGGAAAATCAAGGCACAATGATTGACATCTCGTGGGTGAGAACAGAATTGGAAAAAAAAATGGAAAAGATGGACTGGAAAGACGTTGCCGAAGACGTCCGTGCATTTATAAGACCCATGGAACATGACGGCCTGAACCTGTGGAGCAAAGATTATTTTGGGCACAAAATAAAACAACTGGCTCCGTAACAGCGAGTGCCGGGAAGGAAAATACCATGTCATCGAGCCCAACTATATTGTGGAGCTGCTGCGGGAGGGAAAAGCAGCAGGGCCGGATGAGGACGGGCAAGTAGTTCTGACCCATCTGGATGCCTGGGGCATGCCGTTCATTCGGTACCGCACCGGGGATGTGGCCCGGGCAGGTGATGGCGGGATCTGCGCATGCGGCCGTTTTATTTTGCGGAATACGGGAGTACCCATAAAATTGCAGCATCCAACACCGGCACTGCTGTCTGGTGCCTCGATGCCTGGTTCAGGGGGGCATCCGGTGAATTTGTCAGCATAAGCCTTTTCCACAAACCGCAGCTTTGCCCCATTCACATCCCCCCATGCATCGAGGGCCACCAGAAAATCTGAGGTCGAATATTTCAATCGACTGCCCTATACCTGGAAAGGGGAAACCGCAAAAGGCATTACCGAGGGATCAAGGCACTTTGTCGAATTACGTAAGCCAATTGTCTAATTTTAAATCGGGAATACGGGAAAACTCCTGCGGGGTCTGACCCCCATAACATCTTTAAATAAAATCAAATACTTTCAAAAATGGAAAAAGACAGCTCAAGGCGCGCAAGCCGGATGTAGTGCACACCCGGAACTGGGGCGGGCAGACGGCAACACTGAACAGCCGGTCACTGTCACCCCGGGTACCAGAAAAACATATATCTTGACTGAAAATGCCATGCCGGGTAAAATTTTACAATGGCAAATCAGGAAAACATCCGGACATGCTGCAGACAGTGGATCATGATGATGCTGAGCCTTTGGTAGAAAAATTTTGGACATCAACTGAAACGAAAACGGAGATGAGTAATGGAAACGAATTTAAATATGATTTATTGGAAAGGAGAAAAATTTTGGGTGGGGAAACTACTTGATCGCCCGGAAATTATGACCCAAGGCAAGACCTTAAAGGAATTGGAAGAGAATATGAAGGATGCTTATATTTTAATGACAATGGATGATGTGCCTCCACAGCATAAAATAAAAAAGCTTTCCCTTACTTTATGAAACGAAAGGATTTGATAAGCAGGATTATCTCAATGGGTTGTGTTTTCCAGAGACATGGCAGCAATCATGATTTGTATAAAAATCCAAAAACAGGAAAAAAACAACCTG
>JAIVHE010000073.1 GCA_020201255.1 Desulfobacteraceae bacterium | reverse complement strand
ATATCTTTGTTTTTTGACACCATGAAACTCACATGGTCCACTGCCCGCAAAGAATCCTGTGATCCGTCTATGGCCACCAGGACTTTATCCGGCAGGACCTCTCCTTGCACCAGCCACACCGGCAGGGCCTGGGACCGTTCCAGGATGGCATCGGAAACACTGGAGTCAAAAAATTTCTGGATGCCTGTCACCCCCCGCCGTCCCACGACAATGGCATCCAGCATGTTTTTTTGGGCATACTCTATGACATCCTGTGCCAGTCCGCGTTCCCGGGGCCGGCTGATCAGTTCAATGCGCTCTTCCACAAACCCGTTTTGTGTCATTTCCGATCTGAGATTGTGCAAGATCTTCATGGAAGTGTCCTGGTTCTTTTTGGTCACCTTTTTCAACTGGGCCCGCACATGCATGTCCTTTGCCGCTTCTTCGGTAAGATAAAGGGACACTGGCGGCTGTACATGAAAAAGAACACAATGCAGATCTGTGATAAACGATGACACCTGGACGGCATACCGGACAGCCTGCAAAGAGGACCGTGATGTATCCACTGGTATGAGAATTTTTTTTTCCATGACCGGCTCCTTTTTTTGTGACAGATAAAAACGGATAATTTTCTATAATTATAACATATGTCCGAAATTTTTACAGATCAACCCTTGAGAAACCCATGCTTTTTTATTTGCCAGGTGCAAAAGATGTGGTATGGTGGACCGCTGAAATCATTTTACAGGAAATTTTTTATGCTGCTGAAGATCAATCCGGAAAATCCCCAGGAAAGACTTGTTTCCCAGGTGGTGGATATATTGCGAAAGGGCGGGATCATCGCCTACCCCACAGATACCTATTATGGTATCGGGTGTGACATCATGAACAAAAAGGCCATTGAGCAGGTATATGCCATCAAACAGCGCAGTCAGACCAAGCCTTTCAGTTTTATCTGCCCGGACCTCAAAGACATTGCCACCTATGCCAAAGTATCCAACGTTGCATACCGGAACATGAAGCGCCTGTTGCCTGGTCCTTACACCTTTGTACTTTCAGGATCCAGAATGGTTCCCAAAATCATGCTCACCAAGCGCAAAACTGCTGGCATCCGGGTGCCCGACCACATGATTGCCCTGGCATTGTCCAGGGAACTGGGCAATCCCATTATCTCCACATCTGCAACAGATCCCCAAGGCCGTGTTTTTCAAGACCCGTCCCTGCTCCACGACTATTTTGCAAACCGCCTGGATGTGGTCATTGACGGAGGGCCGGTCCCCGGGGCCCCGTCTTCTGTGGTTTCCTTAATTGATGATATACCGGAAATTATCCGTTACGGTGCCGGAGATGTTGATATCTTTGAGTAGAGTCCGGGCTATTTTGCGCAAAAAAGATATGGGGGATTCTTTGGGATATACAGGCACCAGCTTTCCCTCAATTCCAGCCAAATCTCCTGCCCACTGTACTGCATCATCCAGATTTCCCAGACGGTCGATGAGACGGAGATCCAGTGCGCTCTGACCGGTATAAATTCGGCCGTCCGCAAGTGTTGTCATCTCTTGATCCGACATTTCACGGGCATCGGCCATATCGGTGACAAACTGAAGATGGAGTTCGTCCACCAGCTGTTGCAGCAGTTTTTTTTCATCGTCCCCGAGTTCCCGCAGGGGAGACCCGATATCCTTGTATTCCCCGCTTTTAATGACCACAGGAGAGATACCGATCTTTTTTGCCACCTCCATGAGATTGACATATTCCATGATCACCCCGATACTGCCGGTAATGGTGCCTGGATTGGCCATAATTTTTTCAGCAGCCGCAGCAACATAATATCCTCCTGAGGCAGCAACCGATCCCATGGAGGCAACCACTTTTTTGGTTTTGCGGGTTTTCATCAGTTCCCGGAAAATTTCCTGTGATGGTCCGATACCGCCACCGGGGCTGTCCACCCTGATAATAATGGCTGCTATTTTGTCATTTTCTCTGAAAGATACAATATTTTCAATGACTTTTTTGGATGACAGAATCGGGCCTGTGACCTCTATGACCCCGATATTTCCGTTGGGTTCTTGATAGGAACCGGTGGTGGTTTTCATCATGCTTGTACTGACAAATATCAATGTCACAACCCCGAGAAACATGACCGTGGCACAGCAGGCCATCATTATCATAAAAAACAGAACCGGATGCCGTCGTGAAAACATAAAATTTATCCCCCCCAAAAAAAAGGGCCGGATAAAATACTGCTTTATCCGGCCCTTTAGATTATCGTAAAACCCAGTATGTTACAGATGGAAAACGGCCCTACTCATCTTCTTTATTGTTTTCCTGAACTTTTTTGGCTTCAATCTGTTCCTGGATATTGTTGCGCAGGATTTCACCAAAAGAAGAGGTTGCCGGTTTCATGTTTTTGGCAAACTCTTCCAGATATTTCTCATCATCATCATCTTCCAGTCGCTTGATGGAAAGCCCGATACGTCTTTCATCAGAGTTGATGTTCATCACCTTGGCTGTGATAGTATCACCCACCTGGTAATGGTCTTTGGGGCTTTTGATATTTTCCTTGCTGATTTCAGATACGTGAACCAGACCTTCAATGCCTTCTTCGAGTTCCACGAACACACCAAAATCTGTCAGGTTGGTAATGACTCCCGATATTTCTTTGCCCACCTCATATCGCTGGGCAACCGTTTCCCATGGATCTGACTGGGTCTGCTTGATGCCCAGAGAAAAGCGTTCATTGGCTTTGTCAATGTCCAGCACCACGGCCTGAATGGTATCGCCTTTTTTATAGACTTCAGAGGGATGCTTGATGCGTTTGGTCCAGGAAATATCGGAAATATGCACCAGTCCGTCAATATCATCGTCAATGCCGATGAACAGACCGAATTCGGTAATGTTTTTGATTTTTCCCTCAATGATGGTGCCCACCGGATATTTCTGGGAGATCACTTCCCAGGGATTCTCCTGGGTCTGCTTGATGCCCAAAGATATTCTGCGGTTGTCGGGTTTGAGATCCAGGACAACTGCTTCCACCTGTTCTCCCACCGTTACCATCTGGGATGGATGGCGGATTTTACGGGTCCAGGACATTTCACTGACATGAATGAGTCCTTCCACCCCTTCTTCCAGTTCGATGAATGCACCGTAATCAGTGAGGCTGACCACCTTACCCACAATTTTGGAACCAGTGGGGTATTTATCCTTCGCAGTGGTCCAGGGATCGGGGGTGAGCTGTTTCATACCCAGAGACACCCGTTCTTTTTCAAAATCAAAAGAAAGAATCTTGACCGTGATTTTATCGCCCACAGCGTACAGTTCTGACGGGTGTTTCACCCGGCCCCAGGAGATGTCGGTAATATGAAGCAATCCGTCCACGCCGCCAAGGTCCACGAAAATACCGTATTCCGTGATATTTTTGACAATACCTTCCATGACCTTGTCATTTTCAATGGCCTGGAGGGTGGCAGCCCGCAGTGTTTCACGTTCCGCTTCCAGCAGAACCCGGCGTGAAAGAACGATATTGTTGCGTTTTTTGTTGTACTTGAGAATCTTGAACTCATAGGTCTTGTTGACCATTTCATCCATGTTGCGGATGGGACGCAGGTCTGCCTGGGATCCCGGTAAAAATGCCTGCAGCCCGATATCAACGGAAAAACCGCCTTTGACCCGGTTGGTGATAACCCCTTCAATGGTACCGTCTGCATCATAGATATCTTTGATGGCATCCCATACCTTGACTTTTTTGGCTTTTTCACGGGACAAAAGAACGGTTTCCTCTTCTTCGTCCCATACCTCAATCATTACCTCGAAGCGATCATTGAGTTTGACATTCACACTGCCTTGCTCATCAATGAATTCCTGAATAGAGATCCGACCCTCGGATTTATATCCCACATCAACCAGCACCATGTCTTTTCCCACAGATATGACGGTTCCGGTGACAACCTGTCCCTCTTCGAATTTTTTAAGGCTGGATTCATAGATGCCCAGAAGTTCTTCCATTGATTCATCACCGGTAATTTCATAGTCGGGTGTGGAAGTTTCTTCCTGCTCTTCAAATTCTTCCAGGGTCTCAACTTCATCCTGGGTGTCAACTTCATCCTGGACGTCAGTTTCTTCCTGCGCCTCCAATTCTGCTTCCTGTGTCTCCACTTCTTCAGTATTCATGTCTTGATTTTCGTTTTCTTCAGTAATGTTGTTCATTAATAGTATTCCCCCTAATCGAATTTAGTTACTCATCCCAATTGGGTCAAAAAGGACAAGTACAATTTACCTTTATAGCAATGGGAAAAAGAAAAATCAATAAAATTATCTGAAAATTCCATTGATTTTACAGAAATTTTCGCATTTTGTCCACCACCTGCCGGGCAGTCAGATAAGAAGCGTCGATATGAATGGCATCAGACGCTGGTTTCAAAGGTGCCTGGGCCCTTGTGGCATCATCTGTATCACGTTTTTCCATCTGTTGTCTGACACGGGAAAACTCTTTTTCAGTATCCTGGATTTCATCAAAACGGCGCCTGGCCCGTACCGTCAGATCAGCAAAAAGGAAAAACTTGACCGTGGCATCGGGAAACACCACTGTTCCCATATCCCGGCCTTCAAA
>JAIVHE010000373.1 GCA_020201255.1 Desulfobacteraceae bacterium | reverse complement strand
TACCGGATTTTTTGGGGCTATTGCCAGGCTGGTTTGCCGTGCCTGGGCCATGTCAATATCATTTCCCCAAAAGGTAACGCTTGTTTCCTGCTGTTTTCTGTCATCTGAAAATTCCATGGATACACGGGCAGCAGGATAATCCAGATGTACTGGTTCAAGGCGTAAAAACAGGTTGTCTCTGGAACCGTTGAACATAAGATTCAGGCTCCTGCCGGTAATGGATTTTTCAGCAAGCTTATCCGACCTGATTACAAATTGTTCCATTGTAAGATTTCCGGTAAAACCTGAGTGTGCATTCAGTTCGATTTGCAGGTTCGCTCCGGAAGATGCAAGCGTATCCAACGCAAAATTTTCATAGGGAAGAAATTGGAGGAGCTCTTTTTTTTTGATGTGGATATCCCGGATGCTCATATTGCACTGTATGGTCTGGTCGGATGGTGAAAGTATGAGGGTTCCGTCAAGAGACGTGAAAAAACTGGTTCTGCTATTTTGTAAAATCAGTTCAATGTTTTTCTGGTTCTCCGCCAACAGGGCAAACAATCTGGTTACCTGGTTTTGGGGAAATGGAAAAGAAAATGCATTCTGGAGACGCTCCCGGGTGGCATCAGCATCAGGGGTGAAACGGATATCCATGTCCTGCAGTAGAATTTTTGAAGCCATTACCCTGCCGCGCAGCAGTTGTGCCATATCCAGCTGTATCTGTATGGCATTGATATGAATGCCCATAGCCCTTGTCAGCGGCAGATCGGCTGCCTGCAGCCGTACCCCGGGATGGGGAAACACGGTGAACACCATCTGGTCGGGTGCAAGAACAGCGCCGGTTTTTTTTTCAATGAATGTTGCAATCCGGTCTTTGACATACCGGGAATTGAGGGCAGGCTCCAGCATAAAAAGTGCTGCCACAGCCAAGGTAATGAGGCAGGCAGCAGTATATATGGCACCCCGCATTTTTACCATGCATATCCATTCTGTTTTGCAAGAGGGATAAAATCTGCCATGATCCTCTGGGCCTGTTGTAAAAGGATATCCTTATATCCGTTGATTTTGGCATCCCGGGCTTCAAGGGTATCTATGGGATCCTTTCCTGAAGCCACCAGATATTCGTTTTCAATTTCCAGTTCCGCTTGTTCCTGCAAGATACGTTTTTGGCGCCTTTTTTCGATATTCAACGACAGATCCGTTTGCTGTCCCAGCCGGGTTGTCAATTCCAGCTGCTTCTTCAGATATACCATGCCAGGATCATGGCTGATCCTGTCTTGGTATTGCCGGGTCAAAGGTTCATACAAAGGGATCAATGGCGGATATGCCTGATATTGGATGCCGGGAATCGCATCCCAGAGAAGAGCTCCGTCCAAAGAGCTTTCACCGGTATCTTCCAGTTTGTAGATTCGGGGAAAAAGGATATCGGGCATTACTCCCCGGTGCTGGGTGCTTTCCCCGGAAACCCGATAGAATTTGGCGGAGGTAAGTTTGAGTTTTCCCTCCCCCACAGGCTTGAGTTCCTGTACCGTCCCCTTGCCGAAACTTGTGGTCCCCACCACCAATCCCCGGTGATAATCTTTGATGGCACCGGCAAAAATTTCAGATGCAGATGCGCTCATCCGGTTGATTAATACCAGCATCGGGCCGGTATACTGGATGGTTGGATCCTCATCATAGAGCCGGTTCACCTGGTTTTTGGTTCTGATCTGAACCGTTGGCCCTGAGGTGAGAAAAAGCCCTGTCAGATCATTTGCTTCCTTTAAAGATCCGCCGCCATTGTCCCTCAGATCCACGATCAGGCCGTCAATATCTTCTTCTTTGAGCTCAAACAGCAGTTTTTTCACATCCATGGTGGTGCTTTTATAATTTTTGTCACCCTTGTGATAGGCGGCAAAATCAATATAAAAATTGGGGATTTCAATGATGCCTATTTTATAATTTTTCTTTTGTGAAACAATGGTGATTATCTGTTTTTTTGCAGCCTGTTCTTCCAGTTTCACCTTTTCGCGTTTGATACTGATGGTGGCGGTGGAATCCGTTTTTTTGGCGGGAATGATTTTTAACCGCACATAGGTGTTTTTGGGTCCCCGGATCAATTTCACTACTTCATCAATGCGCTGGCCAATGGTATCTTTTATCTCGCCGTTTTTTCCCTGGCCCACACCGATGATCTTGTCGCCGGGCACCAGCAGATTGGATTTGTCGGCAGGACCTTTGGGAATCAGGCGCAGCACTTTGGTATATCCGTATTCCGTTTGCAGTACCGCACCGATTCCTTCCAGGGAAAGGCTCATATGGATATCAAAGTCCTCTGATACCCGGGGGGGAAAATATTGGGTATGGGGATCAAAACTTTCTGTGACACTGTTCATAAACAATTGAAATACATCATTGGTATTGGTCTGGGACAGCCGGCTCTGGCGGCTGGCATAGATTTTTTCAAGTGTGTCGGTTATGTCGGAATGCTTCTGGTTGTCCAGTTTCAGGGTAATGATATGGTTGAGCAGCTCTTTTTTCCATAAGGTCTGCAGGTTTTCAAAAGACTGCTGCCAGGACCTCTGTTTATTGTCAATAACAAAAGAGTGCTGGGTATGCAGATCCAGGTCTGTTTCCCACGTCTTTATCAACGACAGGACATATTCCAGCCGCTGGGCGGCACGGTGATGATACAGATTGTAAATGTCATAGGCAAATGAGAGATTCCCTTTTTTAAGGTCTTTTTCAAACCGATGTCGGGATAAATTGAGCCGGTCCATATCTTTTTGGGTGAACAGGTGTCTGGAGGGATCCAAAAGGGTGATATACCGGTCAAAAATCTGGGCGGACAAAACGTTGTCCATGTGCTTACCCAGATAATGGTCACGCTCCAGGGCCGCCACAATCTTGACACACTGAATCATATGAGTGGTTTTGGGGGCCAGGGTGACCTGGTCGGACAATGCCGGAGTACACAAGGCAGACAAGAGCATACATATACCAAGGGCTATAATGCATACAGGTTTGGACGGTTTTTTCAATGGATACGACACAAATTTACGCACTGTTTTTTTCCTCATCATTTGGTGTTTCAAGGCTGATTCTGCCGATTTTCCCTGCCCGAAGATCCCGTATGAGAATTTCTGCGGCTTTTTGATAATTGATCTGGCCTTTGGCTTTCAGACACCCTCTTGCAGCACCGATACGTTCGATAAGATCTGTTTCATCAGCAGGCAGGCGGTCTAGAAAACGGTACCGGGACAGCAGCAGATCCGGATACCGTTTCATCAGAAGCGCTGCTGCAAAAAAAGCGATATCATGATAATCCACGGCTGTATCGGAAATCGCACCACTGACCGCCAGGGCATAGGCCCGGTGCACAGGTTCGATAACCGGCCAGAGAATTCCGGGGGTATCGTAGATATCGATATTGTTTTTCAAACTGGTTCTCTGCTGATGCCGGGTTATTGCCGGAACATTTCCGGTTCTGGCAATTTTTTTGCCGGCCAGTGTGTTCAACAGGGTTGATTTTCCGGTATTGGGTATTCCCACCACCATGAGCTTGAGTTTGCGTGCCCGATTCCGCTGCATTTGCTGCACACAATAATCAAGGGCACGAAAGGCAAGGGATTTGTCTGTCGCATTAATGGCAACGGCATGAATGTTTTGTTCTTTTTGAAAATAGGTAACCCACTGGGCGGTTATAACGGGATCTGCCAGATCAATCTTGTTGAGTATTTTTACCCGGTTTTTATTCCGGCATAATTTGTCAACCAGAGGATTTTCACTGGCCTTTGGAATCCTGGCATCCAGAATTTCCAGTATGGCATCCACTTTTGCAGCAGATTTTTGTAATAATTTTTGTGTTTCCAGCATATGGCCGGGGAACCATTGTATGTTCATGGGGTGATTCTTTTTGTTTTTTTTTAAAAATGGCGTTATTGTAACTGGTCCACCAGAAAGGGAGCAAGTCGTTGATTGGCGGCTATTATGCCGTTTTCAGGAAAATGGGTTTCCCCGTTGAAGTCAGATACAGTGCCACCGGCTTCTGTCACCACCAATATGCCTGCGGCAACATCATACACATGAAGGTTCATTTCCCAAAATCCGTCCAGTTTGCCGCACGCCACATAACACAGATCAATGGCGGCGGATCCGCACCGACGGATATCCCGCAGCTGGGGAACAATCCGGTTGAAATTCACCAGATTATTGTGTGCAAGTCCGGCCCGAAGGCAGGCAAACCCTGTGGCCATAACCGCATTTTCCGGGGTTCTGGTATCGGTAACCCGGATGGGCCGTTCATTTAAAAATGCCCCCTTGTCTTTTTGTGCATAAAACAATTGTCCTAGAGCCGGGGCAAATACCCCGCCCAGAATAGTTTCACCAGCTTTTTCCAGGGCAATGCTCACCGCATAATACGGCTGTCCGTGGAAAAAAGAAGTTGTGCCATCAATGGGATCTATGATCCAGAGAAACTCACCTGTGCTGCCGGACCGGCCGGATTCTTCTCCGAGAAAGCCGTGGGCCGGAAATTGTGACTGGATCTGCCGTGCAATGAATGCCTCCACTTTTTTGTCCGTGGCAGTGACCAGATCTTTTCTGCTTTTAAATGCAAGATCATCTGTGGTCAGATGTTCCTGTTCTGCCA
>JAIVHE010000372.1 GCA_020201255.1 Desulfobacteraceae bacterium | reverse complement strand
GGGGAGTAATAGGCCGGCACCGGCTGGATTCCGGCTTTTTTCACAAAAGCCATGGAGCCGGCCACATCATCCAGGTCCTGACCGGGCAGACCGCACAAAAGGTATGCCCCGATCTGGCGGCCGTCAAATCCGGCGGCTTTCAGGGCAGATACGGCCCTGAAAAATTCCTCCGCCCGGACCTTTATGTCATGGCGGAGATCTTTTGAAAAGGCAGCGGTTTCCAGTCCCAGACGGATGGTTTTAAATCCGGATCTGAACATGAGATCCGCTGCCCGGGGGGTGATTTCCCGGATATGCAGGGCATTGGGGGTGTGGAAAAACAGATCCAGATCTGCGCTGATGATTTTTTCCATCAATGGGTAGGCATGGTTCGGGCCGTTCACCAGCAGGGCATCATCATAAAACGCAACATTTTTAACTCCGAATTGATGGTGCCAGTGTCTGATTTCCGCAAATACCTGTTCCGGGGATCGGCGGATCATCCGGGGCTCCAGAAAAGAGGTGGCGCAATAGTCGCAGGAAAACGGGCATCCCCTGGCGGTCAGTATGGGGGCATAGCTCAGACAAGAGCACAGATCCAGGGCTGGAAAAGGGGAATTGTCAGGCCCTTTGGATTCAAGGTGAAGATCATATCCAATGAATGTTTTAACAAGATTTTCAAGGGCAGGCTCCCCATGGCCGGCAATTACCTGATGGGCGCCGGAATGGATTTTTGCATGCGTGGTGCACAGGCTGGCATATTTGCCCCCCAGGACCACCGGGATATCGGGAAATACGGATCGGAGAACAGATATGGTTTCCGTCACTCCGGTGGCCCAATAGGTCATCAGGGATGTGACCAGGATCAGATCCGGTTTGTCCATTGTTTCCAGATCTTTTTTGAACCACTCCGGCACAATGCCATACCGGTAAAAGTTTCTGGAAATAAACGGCAGGGTATTTTCCAGGGGCGGCAGGACATCAGCCAGGCTGATGGGGGTTTTGCGAAAAGGCCCCCGGCCGTCCCAGGCGGTTTTTACCGGCTGGTTTTCTTTTGGGTGGAACCGGTCCAGGCAGTCGATAAAACTGACCCGTACACCGGCATCCCGCAGTATGGCGGCAATGCCCAGCAGTCCCAGGGGTTTTAACCAGAAGTCAAAGGCGGCAAAATCATGGATCCAGGGATTCACACACAGCACATGGGGCAGATCTGTCCCGGGACGGGGCTCAGTCTTCAAAATACTTCATGGAGGTCTTTTTCAGCTCTTTTCTGGAAAAAAGCAGGGTGTAATGGTCCTCTCCCACGGTGTTGGCGATTTTTTCAACCAGGGCACGGCACTGGATCTCATCTGCGGCATGGACCATGGTATACAGATTGTATTCCCACCCTGGTGCCGGGTCTCTTCTGTAGCAATGGGTGATTTCATCAAACCCGGCCATGGTGGTACCCACCTGCTCCACCCGGTTTTCATCGACCTTCCAGGCCACCATGGCATTGGCCTTGAAACCCGATTTCTGGTGTTTCAAGGTAGCCCCGAATCTGCGGATGATGCCCCGCTGGTTAAGGTCGGTCAGTATTTCCAGAAACCTTTCCTCGGTGATGCCGATTTTTTGCGCCATTTGCTGAAAAGGCCGTTGAACGACCGGAATATCTGTCTGGAGAAGAGCGATGACTTTTTTTTCTATATCACTTATCATGGATTTCCAAAAAGTTTGTGATGTACCTGTCTTTTTTATGGTGCGCTGTCACAGCCTGGGACCATATCTTTTTTTATCATGTTCGCATCTGCAGAGCAACACTGTTTCATTTGGTTATAAACTTGTCGGAAAACAACGTTTTTATGCTTTTTTCCGATGCGTCACACATTCCCCGTTCCGTGATGAATCCGGTGACCAGGCGGGCCGGCGTCACATCAAAGGCATGGTTGGCCGCCGGACTGTTCTGCGGCGGCACCAGCACCTGTGTGACTGCACCGTTGCACCATCCCTGGATATACCGGATTTCATCCTGATCCCGTTCTTCAATGGGGATATCTGCAATACCGTCGGTTATGGACCAGTCAAAGGTGGAGGAAGGCAGGGCCACATAAAAAGGGATGTTGTTGTCTTTTGCAGCCAGGGCCTTGAGATAGGTGCCGATTTTATTGGCCACATCCCCGGCCCGGGTGGTGCGGTCCGTGCCCACAATCACCAGATCTACCAGGTTGTGCTGCATCAGATGGCCTCCTGCATTGTCCGTTATCACGGTATGGGCAACGCCGTGTTTGCCCAGTTCCCATGCGGTAAGGCGGGCACCCTGGTTCAGGGGCCGGGTTTCATCCACCCACACATGGACATTGATGCCGGCATCAAAGGCAGCGTAAACAGGGGCTGTGGCAGTGCCGTATTCAATGCAGGCCAGCCATCCGGCATTGCAGTGGGTAAGGATATTCACCGGCTGTCCGTTTTTTTGAACGGCAATGTCCCGGATCAGCTCCAGGCCGTACTCCCCGATCTTCCGACAGTTGACGGCTTCTTCTTCCGCCACTGCCAGGGCCTGGTCCAGGGCTGCCCGAATCCGTGCTTCCCCGGCAGCAGCTTTGCGTACTGCTGTCTGGACACGGTCCACCCCCCAGCACAGGTTGGTGGCTGTGGGCCGGACGCTTCTGAGGCGGTCGCACTGGCCGGACAGCCAAAGATTATCTTCCGGGCAGCTGCCATTTTCCACCAGGGCCACATATACCCCGAATGCACCGGTGGCACCGATAAGGGGCGCGCCCCGCACCACCATCTCTTTGATGGCATGGATCACCGCATCCACAGTGGGTAAATCTTTGATGATCATCTGGTGGGGCAGAAACCGCTGGTCAATGACCTGGACGGTCCGGGTTTCTTGGTTAAACCAGATGGGCCGCATATTTTTGCCGTCAACTTTCATCCTTTGTTCTTCTCCAAAAAATACAGGCGCATCTGCGTTTAAAAATGTTTGATGAACTGGTCTGCTTCGGCAATGGCAGCATTCATGTCCCGGATCAGGGCATCCACATCGGTTTCAATGGACGCGGCTTCCTTTCCCAAGGCCCCCACTGCCTGGGCATTGAGATTGTGCTTGAGGAACAGGACCGTGTCCTTGAGTTTGGCCAGCACCGGGGCCATGGCCCGGGCAGACCGGTCCATGGCGGTTTCGAGATTCTGAAACCGTGCCCTGGTCTCAGACAGCGATTTCTGGCTGGTCTTCTTCAGTCCGGGATCCTGGATTTCTTTGATCTCAGCTGCCCATTCTGCAAACAGATCTTTGGCCACAGACTTGGCCTGTGCAATCCGGCTTTCGATCTGCTCAGCCCTGGATTTGCAGTCATCATAACTGGACTTTATCCTGTTGTAGACGGTTTCCAGTTCACCTCCGTCAAAGGCATACAGCTCCTGTATCCGGGTCAGCGCATCAATGAACTCTTCTTTGGCCTTTGTCTGGCTGTCTTTGACATCTTCTACCTTATCAGCCAGCAGGTGGCGTTTTTCTTTGCCCAGTTTTTCCATGGCAGCATAATAGGTGGTGCTGCAGCCTGCGGACAGGACAAACAGGATAAGAAAAACACCCCATCTTAGAAACGGTATCTGTGATTTTACCATGAAGCCCTCTTTGAAAAGTGTGCATATATCACAAGGTAACTATCATAACCTGCACAGGCTATAGTGATAGCTGACCAAAATCAAGTATTTTGTGCCCGGCCCGGGAAATTGCCGTCAGCGGATGCATGAAAACCGTGTTTGACAAAAAATTTTCCGGGTGCTACTTTTCCAGTTATGGAAATAACAGACCTCTTCTGGCTGGGATTCAACAAACCCCAGGTGCAAAAAAGCCTGGAATGAATTACCGGCCGAATAAGGAGCCTTCATGGCACTACTACTGAATATTTTATGGTTTATCTTTGGGGGGGGATTCGTTGCCTGGCTGCTGTGGATTCTCACCGGATGCCTGCTTTTTATTACGGTTGTGGGCATCCCCTTTGGCTGGGCCGCTTTCAGGATAGCAGGATTTGCCGCGTTTCCCTTTGGCAAGGACCTTGTGGATGCCCGTGTGGTGGGAGAAGAGCGGGTGGTGGGCACCGGGCTTGCCAATTTTCTGTGGATCATCCTGGCCGGCATCTGGCTGGCCATATCCCATATCCTGGCCGGCGTAAGTCTCTGTCTGACCATTATCGGTATTCCGTTCGGTTTTGCCCATTTCAGGCTGTCCATGGTCTGTTTCGCTCCCCTGGGAAAACGGGTGGTGTATCATTGAAAAAAACCGGCTGCAACCCGAAAACAGGCATTTGATTTGCATTCTGACCGTCACAGTCAGCCCCATTGCGTTTGTTTGGATTTTACTCACTATCGGGAAATTATTGAATGCAAAAGACTGAGAAGGAAAAATCAAGGAAGAAACTGGAGCGTCTGGCCTGGTATCTCGACAGTTCAATCAAGGTTCCAGGCTTCAATGCGCGTTTTGGTCTTGACGGATTGATTGGCCTCATTCCCGGACTTGGCGATACGATCGGAGCCCTCATTTCCAGTGTGTTCATTTCAGAAGCAGCCCGCTTGGGCGCACCGAAAGTTCTGCTTCTGAAAATGGCCTTCAATATTGCCTTCGATGCGCTCGCAGGCACTGTGCC